>CAZKOK010000047.1:0-5788 GCA_964554355.1 uncultured Spirochaetia bacterium
TGCTGTTTCTATCAGTTTGAGCATGGTTATATCCGGGGAGCCGATTACTCCTGAACTTAAAAACAGCCCTTCGATATAATTTCTTCTGTAGAAATTCATGGTGAGGGAAACAAGTTCTTCCACTGTAAAGGAAGTCCGGAGAATATCATTACTTCGGCGGTTGATGCAGTAGGCACAGTCGTAAATGCAGGAATTGGAAAACAGCACTTTTAAAAGCGATATACAGCGTCCGTCACCTGTCCATGTGTGGCAGATCCCCGATGGTGTTGCCGACCCGATACCGTTTCCCTTTCTGTCTATCCCGGATGAAACGCAGGAAACATCGTATTTGGCCGAAGTGCCGAGAATACTCAGCTTTGAACTTATTTCCATGGAGCATACTATACAGGTGTTTAGTGGAATTTGCAAGCTTTATTTCTCGGGAATCCTGCAGTGCTGCATTTCTGAACAGGCGGTATTTATAAGCTCTTCTGCCGTAATCAGTTTGCTTGAATCATAATTACTCATGCCGAAGCTGAAATCAATGCTTCGGTTATGGATGTCCTGGTCTCTCAGAATGTCCCGGATTCTCTCTATTACCATGGTGGCCTGGTCCATTGTGCATCTGTCGAAAACAATCAGAAATTCATCACCGCCTATTCTTCCTATGGCATCAGTGTTTCTGATTATTTTACGCATGGCTTCTATGCACATTTTTATATACAGGTCACCGGCGGATTTTCCGAATTCTTCATTGATGGACCGGAGATTTTCCAGTTTTATATAGCAGACTGTGATTTCGGAATTGTATCTGTCTGCAGTTTTCATTGCTCTGATAAGAATTTCAAGGATATGTTCGCGGGTGTATGTTTCTGTCAGTTCATCAAAAGTTCCGAGTTTCATCAGCCTGGATTTAAAGACCGTACTCTGCGACAGCCAGGTAAGGGCGAATCCGTTAATCAGGGCAATATACCAGCAGAAGAGGGTTACAATTATGGCCGGAAGAATCTCGGTTTTTTCAAGCGGAAACATTATCATGAAGGCCGCTGTGCATAAAAGCAGCGCAAAAAACCCGCCGGCTTTTTTCAGGGCGGCAGGAATAAGTATGGCCGGAACAAGCATGAAAAGCGAAACTATCCAGCCGCTTTCACGAAAGAGGATTATGCAGACAATTGACGCCGCCGATGTGATTATCGCGATAATAAGCAAAATCATCCTTTTCATGTTTCTAATTATATGCAAATATTACAATAAAGCAAAATGATATATTGATTTTATCACAATGAATTTACAATTGTATTAAGGATGAAAAAATGAGTGATTCACCTGAAAAAAAATACTATAAAACCCTGGCCGGCACCCTTATTAAGCAATTCAGCAAAAGAAATATGGATTGCTTTTACTGCCCGGATTCAGCGGATGCAGTAAAAAAGGTATCGGATCTTGTAAAAGAGGGCAGCACAGTTTCATGGGGAGGTTCCATGACCCTGGCCGGGACAGGAATTCATGCGCTTCTTAAAAACGGCAGATATAATGTCCTGGACAGATCAGAGGCCGAAACTCCGGAAGAAGCAAGCAAAATATACCACAAAGCCCTTAATGCCGATTATTATTTCATGTCAAGCAATGCAATAACCATGGATGGAAAGCTTGTGAACATTGACGGTACGGGCAACAGGTTGGCAGCTCTGATATACGGACCCGAAAAAGTGATTATTGTTGCAGGGATGAATAAAATTGTGAAAGACGAAGATTCAGCACTTAAAAGGATCAGGATTCTTGCTTCTCCTCTGAATGTCCAGCGTCTCGAAAAGAACACACCATGCAGAAAAACAGGAGTCTGCGAACACTGCCAGAGTAGCGACTGCATATGCTGCCAGACTGTAATTACAAGGAGATCGGGCGAAAAGGGCAGAATTACTGTAATTCTTGTAGGGGAAAACCTGGGCTACTGAGTCTGTCCGCTGTTTTCCGATTCTATCAACTTGTCCATAAGAAGGTGATACGGGGCAAAAATAAAGGCCTCTTCATTATCGCCGAACTGGAAAGCGGCAAGGCCTTCGGGCAGGTTGTTGAAATTCATATAGATATCCATAAGTTCGACATTGCCTTTCTCGTCGGGCAGCGATTCAGCATACAAAACGATTATATTCTCATCCTCAAGATATTCGCCGTCTGTAATAATCAGTATTTCCCGCAGAAATGTTGCTGCAGCCGCCAGGTCTCCGTTATCCGTGTATGAAAAGGTAATGTTCGAATCCGGATCAATATTGAATTTATCACCGTCTTCCTTCAGCTGCAGCCATGTCGTATCGGCAAGACCGTTTATCAGGTCCCTGAATTCGGAATCGGTATTGGGTGCGGCGCTGTAGTATGTCGGTTTGGTTTCTATAAGAATAAATGCGTCTTTTGACGGATCGATATTGAATGCTGAATATTTGACGCCTTCGGAATTATAGGCAAAAACATTTAAAGCGACATCGCCCAGGCCTTCAATTTCAATCTGCATCGTTGAACCGGATGGAAGGGCTATCTCCTGGTTGGCATAAACTTCGCTTGTAAGCCGGTCGCGGATTATTACCCGCACCAGTTCATCCGCAGTATTATTGATAATCGCCATGAAATTCTGCCAGGGATTCTGGGCAAACAGGGCAGCGGGAAGCAGTAAGACTGTCAGCAGTAATGCTGTTTTTTTCATATCAGACTCCTGAATTTACAGATTTCACTTTACAACAACAGGTAATCTGTGTTCAATATGTACATGACTGGAAAATACTTTATTCACCAGGGAAATGTAAAGCCTCTGGAGCAGGCATTAATATCTCTTAATGATATCAATTATGCCTATGGTTACGGAGTTTATGAAACGCTTAAGCTGCGCAGCGGGCTCGTTTTTTTCCCGGACCAGCATGTTGAAAGACTTTTTCACTCTGCCGATATTATCGGCATTGAAATACCTTTTAAAAAGGACACTGTGGAAAACTGGATACGTGAGCTGGTTTCTGTCAATAAGCTTCAGGATGCAAATATTAAAATGCTCTGCATCGGGGGACCCCGCGGGGGCGATCCGAATGTTTATATATTTATGCTTAATCCTCTGTTTCCCGACAGAAAATTCTACAGGGAAGGGATTTCGGTTATAACCTTCAGCGGTGAAAGACATTATCCGAAAGCCAAATCGCTCAGCATGCTTGTTTCAACGATGGCCTACAGGGAAGCCGTAGCAAAAGACTGTTATGATGCTCTTCTTGTAAACAGGGACAGTAATATTACCGAAGGGACAAGAACAAATGTCTTTTACGTAAAAAACGGCAGTCTTTTTACTCCGCCGGCTGATGAAGCCCTTGAGGGAGTTACAAAGCATACTCTGATCGACTGCCTGAAAAAAAACAGGATAGGGATTACGGAAAAAGATCTGCCGGTCAGCGCTCTTGATAATGTTGACGGAGTTTTTCTGACCAGCACTTCTTCCAAAGTTCTGCCCGTAAGCTGCGCCAATGACATTGAAATCGGGATACCTGATGAAGTACGGGAAATTATGAAATATTATGATGAATATCTGAAAGAATATACGCGAGAATTCCATTGAAAGATGGAAGTTTATGAATTAACATTGAAATAATGAAGCAGATATTAATCGTATCGGAAACCGGTCTTGAGAAGAAACAGATCACTTCTCTCCTTGATGAACTGTCTTTTGATGATATTCAGGTCCATCAGGTAAAGGATTTTGAACAGGCCGAAAATGAATTATTTGAAAAACAGATAACGCTTATCATTCTGGACTGGGAGATTGAAGGTGCCGAAGATTTTATTCAGGCAATAAAAAGCGATGAAATGTTCAGGCTGCTGCCTGTGCTGGTAATAATTCCCGAAGCGGACAGCGGTCAGACAAAGGACGTTTTTCTGTGCGGCGCCGACAATTGTATTGCGCGGAGTGAATGCGCGGAACTCCTTTACTACAAACTGCGGCCGCTTTTGATCAATAATGTCCTTAACTCGGAACTCGTGGGCAAGCTTTCCATTCTGCAGGAACAGGCTATTCACGACTTCATACTTCAGGATATTATAAAAAAATATGTTCCCCAGGAATTGTACAAGCAGGCTGATGTCTATGCCCACGAACAAAAAACACTTATACCCGAACAGGAACTTGAACTTACGATTGTCTTTGCCGACATAAAGGACTTTACAAGGATCTCGCAGCATCTTGAACCTTCGGAAGTAATCAGAAACCTGAACAATGTCTTTGAAATAGCCACCCGCCATGTCTATCAGACAAACGGCGATGTCGACAAGTTTATAGGAGACGCCTTTTTTGCCGTATTCGGGGACGCCTCTGATGCCGTGAAGGCCTGTGTAAAAATACAGGACGAAGTGGCAAAACTCAATGAAAAACGGAAAAAGGACAAACTTGAACCGATACAGTTCCGCTTCGGAATCCACACCGGACCGATTATCCGCGGAAATGTAGGCGGCAATGAACGCTTCGACAATACAATGATCGGGGATACGGTCAATACCGCTTCCCGCCTTGAATCCGTCTGCGAACCCGGTGAAATCCTGATCAGCGACCTGACGCGGGAAAAAGCCGGCCTGAAAATCCCCAAAGAAAGACAGATCAAAAAAAAGTTACGTGGAAGAGAAGGCGAAGAAACGCTTTATTATGTTTATGAATTTCTGAAGGGCAAGGCGTAAAGGGTAAAGGGAAAACTCAGGTGACGACGCTGCGACGCAACAGGCATTGGGGTTGGTGTGGCGTTAATGGGCTTCCATGGCATCTCCTAAATCCTCCATATGAGGAATTTAAGATTTTTTCCTGTAAAGTGTTGCCTATGTGTTGAAGCTGAATCATTACCTGTGTCTTGGTCGGGGCCAGCGCAATTGCCCATAACGTTTTAATTTTACAAGAAGTTGGATTGCATAGCAATCCAATTTGGATGAAGCCGAAGGCGGAATCTTGTAAAATTTGTTAGACGATGAAGAACACACCTCAATGTGGTTACTACCATATTAATTATACTCTACAAAAGTAATATTAACAAAATTAAGCAAACCCTTGTCTATAACTACATCCATATCTTTATAATCATGTTGATCGTCATAAATATGCAAATCACCATTTTCCAATGTCTCGAAAGCATAAGACTGTGTGCCGCCAAAAACACCACTTTCCTCACCATATGCTGAAGTTGAATAAAAACTCAGATCAAATACTAAACTTAATGCTCCTGTTCCTTTGTTATAATAAATATCAAATAGAAATAGATCGATTTGTATTCCCAAACTATATGCGATTTTTTGTATTAAAATATCGGGTTTATCTAAATCAAGGTATTCTTCACTTTCGAAGTAATCTTTTTTAATATTAACAAGAGAATTATTTTCATATATAAAAATATATTCTCTGTTATTCACATGGAAATAATTTTCATTCCATGTATTTTCTGGATCCGTATTGTCTGGATCTTCATTAATATCAAATTGAATTTTCTCGATTTCATTCCGATCATTAAAAGAAAATACAATTGTCAATATATCATCAAAATAACCAATAAGTTGAATTTCACAAGAATCAGCATGAGTAAATCCTGATAATAAGAATAGAGTTAAAATTGATAGTACTGATTGCTTCATTTTATATTTCCTCATTATTATTTATTATATGATTGCTGTATAAAAATGTTGTGTTCTTTTTTGTCTAACTAATTTTATGCAAATTTCACTTTTTCATTATATATTTAAAAATCTTTAGCGTACACAATAAATCTGTTACAAAAAACGAAGTTATTTCCACTAAAATTTCTTT
>CAZKOK010000047.1:5888-12897 GCA_964554355.1 uncultured Spirochaetia bacterium
GTGACCTTGTGACCTTGTGACCTTGTGACCTTGTGACCTTGTGACCTTGTGACCTTGTGACCTCTGTGAGAAACTCTCTTTAAGCTTACACTAACGACCATCCACCCGGAAGCCCGACCTGCAATCATTCACCGAAGCCCCCCGTAGCGCCGCTTTATCCGTCGCGTCGTCGCGTGAGTCCCTTCCTTTACGCCGCCCTGTCCGGCTTGTCGGGTCTGCCTGAATTGACGGAACGTATTATCTTAAGCGCTTCCTGTGTGGACGGGACGCGTCGGATTCTTCCCTTTTCATCGTGAACGCTGAATTTCTGCAACATGTCAAGGTGTCTGAGACCGGCAACAGCGAAACCCGGGACCATTTCCGAATGAAAAGCCGCTTTTTTATTCATTTCGCCAAAGCCGAAAGGATTATGCGCCGGAGCTATGGCCGGGAAATGTTTTTTCCGCAGCCTGTCGAGTTTCGCGGTATCAATTTCTGTTTTAAGCATGTAGCACCAGCAGTTGTCCGAGACTGCCAGATGCATTCCGGGAAATCCGAGTCTGAAGCGAAAAAGTTCAAACTGCAGTTTCCTGTCCGGGCGGTGCTGAAGCGGGAAAAACAGGTATTCTTCAGCGCTGCAGGCCGCAAACGGCAGCAGAGGATTTTCCAGTGCCGGAGGATTAAGGAATGATTCTTTTTTGAGGAACGGGACCGATGATATTTCCGATATAAGCTCTTTCCAGTCGATGCCGCCTTCATGAATTCCTGAGCCGAAGAAATCATAACGTTCTCCCAGCCACGCAAGACGGCTGAAACCAAACTGGATAAGTTTCATGTTTTCCGTGCCGTCAAAGGCCTCTTTGTACCAGCATTTATGTGCGTCATATGATTTGCAGATCATGCTTTGACAGGCAAGGCCGTGTATGGAACACTTGCCTTCTTCATTCTGCTGAAAACGGCAGGATCTCTGCAGGTATACTGACCATTCAAATCTTTCCTTAAGACAGATGTGTATGTCTTTGTAGCATGACAAAAGGCAGAGCTGGATAAAATCAAAGCGTGAAGTAAGGCGGAACGGCGACAAAGGGAGTTCGCTGCAGCATGGTGTTTCATGGCAGAAAGAACAGGGAGAATCGGCCCAGGATTCCTGGGCAATTTCAAGATCGTCGTAGGAATACAGTTTCTCTTTCAGATAAAACTCCTGGAAATGATATATACAATAAAGTGTTAATTATCAATATTTTTTGACTAATATTTTGAATAATATTAATTTTAACGGGTATAATAGATATTGAAAAAGATCTGTAACGGAATACATAAAGAATTATGTCTTTTGTAATAAAAAATTAAATGAGAAGGAAACCAGTATGATACGCCTGGAAAATGTTTCAAAGACTTATTCATCCAGCGGTGTAAAGGCACTGGATGATATTAATCTTGAGATCAGGGACGGAGAGATTTTCGGATTCCTGGGGCCGAACGGCGCAGGAAAAACCACGGCAATTAAGATAATAACCGGAATTATCAACCCCGATGCAGGACATGCATTTGTCGACAAGTATGATGTTAAGGAAGAGCCCCTGGCCGCCAAGAGAAATATCGGTTATGTAACCGATAATCCGGACATTTTTGCCAAGCTCAGGGCAAAGGAATATCTGAACTTTATCGGCGATGTTTTTCGTGTCCCCGGCCGTGAGCGGCAGGAAATAATCCAGGACCTTGCTGCAAAATTTGAAATCAAGGATGTTCTTAATGCGTCCATAGGCAGCTATTCCCACGGGATGAAACAGAAGCTTCTTGTTACCGGGAGTCTTCTGTCTGACCCGCAGAACTGGATCCTTGATGAACCCATGATCGGCCTTGATCCGCGTTCGGCTTTTATCATGAAAGAACTGATGCGTCAGAGGGCGGACCGCGGCAGGGCAGTGTTTTTCTCCACTCATGTAATGGAAGTTGCCGAAAAAATCTGCGACAGGCTGGCGATTATCAATAAAGGGAAAATACTCTTTATCGGCACACTGAAAGAACTAAAGGATTTTCGCGGAAAAGAAGCTTCGCTGGAGGAAATGTTCCTTTCGCTTACGGATGTTGAAGTGTTCTCGGAATTTGAAAACGGCCGGGAACAGGCAGCCGGGAAAAAACCTGGTAAAACAAAAAGCGGGGGAGGCAGAAAATGAAAGTCTTTCTAAGTCTCTGCTCAATCCTTGTCAAGGCTTTTTACGGAATCAACAGGATGGGCAAAATCAAATCTGTGAAGCAGGTCCTGAAGATTGCAGGTCTGGCGCTGGTAATCCTCTATGGAGCAGGGGCTATCGGGGCCATGTTTACGGTCGTAAATCTGAGTAATTATAATGCCTATTCACAGATAAACCTCCAGGATGTTGTGATACTGAATAACCTGATTATGATAGTGATTGTTACTTTCATTTTCGGTCTGATTACATCCATGAGTGTGTATTTTCTGTCCGAGGCCGAAATCAGTTTCCAGGCCCTTCCGCTGAAACCGTGGCAGATTTTCGGCTCAAAGCTGCTTGTCGTCTACATTTCAGAGGCTGTCATCGCACTTCTGATAATGGTCCCGCTGATGATTATTTTTGCAGTAAAGGAACATCCGGGGCTGATGTTTTATATTAACGGGATTATCTCTGCGCTGCTTCTGCCGGTTATTCCGATCTGCCTGACATTTCTGGTGCTGGTCCCTGTAATGCGTCTGTTCCGGAAACTGCGCCGAAAAAATATCATGCTTACCCTGGCCGGAATTATCGGAATAAGCTTCATGTTGTTTTTTCAGGTTTATTATCAGCGCAGCATGGTGATGATTAATAATCCCGAGCATTTCCAGACTATTCTGAATAATCCGGACACCTGGATGACGAAAATGGCATCAGTCTATCCGCCGGTAATGATGTTCTGGAAGTCTCTTTCCGGCCATACGGGGATAGAAGCGCTTGCCTATATGATTGCCGGACTGGGCATAAGTGCGGCTGCAGTCGGACTGATTGTTGCGCTGCTTTCAAAGGCCTATGCGGCCAGCCTGATCGGGTTTAATGAACAGTCTTTAAGAAAACTGGCAGATTCCGACAGTTATATCGGCAGGAGTTTCAGGACGAGGCCCATTATGCTGACGTTTGTGAGGAGGGAATGGAACCTGATGAACAGGGAGCCGGTATATTTTTTTAACGGTCCGTTTTTAATTGTGCTGTTCCCGCTGATACTTGTTATTATGTATTTTGCCCAGAAATCGCTTCTGG
This sequence comes from uncultured Spirochaetia bacterium, assembly GCA_964554355.1. GTDB lineage: Bacteria > Spirochaetota > Spirochaetia > CAZKOK01 > CAZKOK01 > CAZKOK01. The sequence continues at coordinate 9,119 of CAZKOK010000047.1, forward strand.
AAAAAGTACTTGGTTCCGCAAATATTGTCAGTCTTCTTGAAAGCATAGCGAATACGCCTCTTGTAGTATTAATTGCGGCAGCATCAGGCGGTTTCCTCGGTACGGCAACGCTTGTTTCCGCAACAGCCTGGTCCAGGGATGCGAAGTTCCTTCCACAGATTAAATCGCTTCCGATAAGTGCCGGATCATACGGGCTTGCCAAGCTTATCCATGGTCTTTTGATCGGCGCTGCAGGAATACTGGTGGGAACATTACCGGTTATAATAGTTCTGAAGCTTTCGCTGCTTAAGACCCTGCTTGCGCTTGGAATGGCTGTCGGTTATGTCTGGCTAATGAATGTAGCCGGTCTTTACCTTGATACGGCTGTCCCCAAACTTAAATGGGACACCCCGATAGCGGCCTCCAAACAGAATCCCAACGGAATAGCCGCAGTGCTTGGGACAATGGGCGTTATCGCCCTGATCGGAGTTGCAGTTCACTTCCTGAAGATCAATATTTACGGGTATCTTCTGTTAATATGTCTGCCTCTGCTTATTGCCGCAGCGCTCCTGACCTGGAAGTATCCAATATTTGCAGCAAAGAGGCTTAAAAAAATAGAAGTTTAGGAAAGAGCAGTCAGTTTACGGTTACTGTCCAGCCCCCGGCTTCAAGGTTTGTGATGTTTGCAGCTGAGGCAGGTGAAGGGGCTGAATTCCCCGGACCGCCGAGGTTTACGGTAACATCCGGATAATCCTCCGAACCCAGGCCGAGAGAATCCAGGGTTTCCAGAATAGTATCAACGGAGGTCTGGGTCAGCTCATTGTCAGACAGATTGAGATACCATAAATCGGTTAAGCCTGAAACGTCCAGTTCCGTAAGCCGGTTTCCTGAAAGGTCTATAATCTGACTTCTGTAACAGTCGCTGATATCTATGTTTTCAAGCAGATTGTTCTGCAGGTACATAATCTGGACCTGAACGCATCCTGCAAGATTGATTGTTTCCAGCAGACATGTGCTTATATTAAGAGTGATGCTTCCGGCAGCCATCTGAAATGCACCTTCAAAATCGGCTGAGGTATATGCGTTTTCTGCAAGTGCATACTGGGCATACTGCACAGTGGAACTGCTCATGGTGACTTCACCGGACTGCTGCGAATTAAATACCAGCAGTTCTGTTACATTGGGGTAAACGGTCAGATCCTGGTACATGTGCGGATTTGCCAGATTCGGAGCGGAATTAACGCAGAGATGCCAGAGTGTATTTACGGTATTTCCGAAAATTATTTCCGTATAGGGATTACCGGCTCCGCGTAAATCGCCGAGGTTGGGGCAGCCTGTCAGATCCAGTGTCTCAGCCATGTTCACGGCTTCAAGGCAAAGCCTTTCCAGTGCGGTATTGTTTGATAAGGTGATTTCACTGACATGGGAACCGATGCATTCTATCCTCTCAAGCACAGAAAAATCCGAGAAATCAAGCAGTGCAAAGTCATTTCCCGGGCCTGCCGAACTCCAGAACTGAAGGGACCCGGCTGCATTTTCAAGCCCTGTAACTCCGGTAACGTTCTGGGGGGCAAGCAGGGTTATGGCTTCAAATTGGGGGCCGTGTTCTCCGTTGTCATACGCGTCTCCGCCGTCTCCCGCATCATAACCGATATTGATTCCGATCAGGGCACTCCAGGGATTTATCTGAAGAATGTTTTCTCTTTCAGCCTCTGTTCCGTAATCCTTTGAAGGGGCTGCGGTATTGTCAGTGGTTACGTCCGCAAAAGTCCAGAGTATTACCGGATTCTGCGATTCGTCGACTGTAATTATCGGGCTGAATTCTGATCCTGTGGTTGTAAAAACCATCTGTCCGGAAAATTCCGGCGTGTCATCAACAGTGTCCGTAACTGTGCATGAAGGCAGCATTATGAAAAGCAAAGATACCATACAGAATATTCTCTTCATATCAGTATCCTCATTGGAATTGGTAGATATTGTATTATCATATAATGCCGGCCGAATCAACAAAAAAAATAAATTCCGATATTCTACCTAACGATAGGTAGACTGCTTGACAGTCATGAATGTTCGATATATTATCAACCTGTCGTTAGGTAGGTTGATAATGGAAAATACAAGAGAAAAAATCCTTGGGAATGCCATGCAGATGTTTGCTGATGCTGATTACAGCGCTGTGAGCATGGAGCAGCTGGCTTCTTCGGTAGGGATAAAAAAGGCATCACTCTATTTTCATTTTAAAAACAAGGAGGAAATCCTGCGGTCTGTACTTGATGTTGCCATATCAAGCTGTTATTCACTGGTTGGAGATCTGACGAAAAAAGCGCAGGAACAGAAAAGTCTGGTAAGCGCCCTGCATACCTTTCTGAGCGGCTATGTGGAATATATCCAGAACAAGGCGGTGCTCCAGTTCTGGACCAGAATGTATATTTTGCCGCCGCCTGTTCTGACAAAGGAAGACCAGGACAGGGTGCTTACTGCTGACAAGGCAGTATTTGAGGGGCTTTCTGCAGTATTCGGTAAATTCTCAAATCAAAGGGCCAAAGCTGTAATTCTGACCCTGCTGCGTATTTTAGGCGGCTACATTTCACTTGGAATTGAAAACGGGCAAATGTCCTGGAAAGATGAGCTGCTGCTGGAGATAAAAGTGATACTGCGCGGCTTTATGCCGCGAAAAAACTAAAGCCGGAAAATGGAGAAAGAGATGAAATACCATATTTATTATTTTTCCGCTACGGGGAATACGGAACATAGTGTGAAAATGATCGAAGAAACCATCAGGAAGGACGGACACAGCTGTAAAACGGTCAGAATTAACGGCAGTACCGGACCGCTGCAGGAGATCCCGGACAGACTTGTAATTGCTTTTCCGGTACTTGCCTGGAGACCGCCGGTGTTCGTGGCGGGATTTTTAAAGAAGCTGCCGAAAACAAAGGCCGGGACCAATGCAGCTGTACTGGCTGTTGGGGGAGGTAAGGCAATGGGAGCAGCCGATTCTGCCTCGGGTATACTTGATAAACGCGGTTATAGTGTACAAATCAGGGCAGTAGCCATTTATGCCGATAACTGGCTGCAGGTTTCTTCTCCTCCGGTTGGAAATAAAAGGAAAAAAAAGAATGCAGAAGGCGAAGAGGCTGTAAGTGATTTCTGCAAGGCTCTGGGGGAAGACAAACCATGGAGAAATTATCAGAAAAAACCGCTGCATAAATTCGCGGATATGATCAGTGCTTTGTTTGCAGTATACGGAAGAAGGTTTCTGGGGAAAATGTTTATCGCCGACAGCAAATGCAATTCCTGCCGCATCTGCAAAAACAGCTGCCCTGTAAATGCCATTTCCATGGGAAAAGGAAAAAAAGCAAAGCCTTTCTGGAAGTACAGCTGCGAGTCCTGCAACCGCTGCATTAACATCTGCCCGAAAAAAGCAATTAACAGTTCTATTCCCAGAATTGTAATTCTCTGTGCATTTATCGGATTATGCCTTGTTTTTGGAATAAAGGCCTGGGCACGCTTTGTGCAGCCCCTCTATTCAGATTTTGCACAATGGCTGTCTGTAATTATAAGTATTGCCGGATATACGGCCGTTGTTCTGCTTTCGCACATACTGCCGCTGCTTCTGCTTGATCCGGCAATTATGAGGCCCCTGCAGGCGCTTAAACCGGTAAGGAAGGTTATGGAAATCAGCTTTACCAGGAATTTTAACCGATATACATATGACGGATTTAAACCGCCCAGGGAAATATGAAGAAATTATGAATTATCATAGCTGTCCAAAATAAAGACTATTAATTGCCTGAAATCCT
>CAZKOK010000048.1:0-12732 GCA_964554355.1 uncultured Spirochaetia bacterium
CCATTAAATAAATGGATGCAAGCCTTAAAAGAAGTTTTGCAAGAGGAATTATATCCGCTCTTTCGGCCCCGCTGAAGCTTGAGGAGAAAACTTCTGTGAGCTGCCCCGGAAAGATCAGGAAAACAAGTACCATTATTCCTGCATATGAATATGCTACCCGGAGGGCCAGATAAGCTGCTTTTTCAGCTTCTTTTTTTCGTCCGGCGCCAAGTTGCTGTCCTACGATGGCTGTTGTGGCCACGCCTATACCAAGCATCGGGATAAACGAGACAAGGTCATAATTGAATGTAATGGTTACGGACGCAGCTACATTTTCCGAGTACGAATGCATCAGAAGGACAAACACATTGAATGCAAAGACATTCAGAAAGACTTCTATTCCTGCCGGGGTCCCGAATCGGATGAGTTTTTTCATTATGACTTTATTATAAGCCGTTTTGATTCTTGTCCTGAATTCATTGTTAAAGCGTGTTGAAATATAACTCAGGAAAAGGATCAGCGTAATTGTAAAACTCCCGCAGATTGTTCCTATTCCCGCTCCGATTATTCCAAGTTTCGGAAAACCAAGACTGCCGAATATAAGCAGATAATTTACAGGGACGTTGACAAGCATGCCGGTTGCATTTGCCAGCATCACTATCCTGGTTCTGCCGGTCCCAAGGAAAAAACCCACAAATGCGCTGCGCAGTACGGCAAATATTGTTCCGAACATCAGAACTGAATAGTAGCTGAATTCGAGATCAACCTGGGCCGGTGTATGCCCTATGCTCTTGAATAGAAATTTAACAGGGAGAATCAGTAACAGTATAATCGGATACATGATTAGCGAGAGCCGTATGCCCTGTGCGCAGGTTATCGAGCAGTACTCCTTTCTGCCTGCCCCGTAATACTGGGCAGCCACGGCATTGGTATAGCCGATCAGCCCTGTAAAAAACGAGCTGAAAACAAAACAGGAAAGGCCGCCGCTCATTGCTGCAGACAGGTTTATTTTATCAAGCCGTGACAGAAACCAGCGGTCGGCCCAGAGCATTATCGTCTCGGCCCCCTGCGAAACGATCATCGGGAATGCGATTGTGAGAAGATTTTTCAGATTCGGCCTTGGTATGGTTTCAGTCATGGAAATAAAACTATATCCCAATAAAATAAAAAGTAGAATAGGGTACAGGCCAATTGTTTCTGTTGCAGAAAAATCTGTGATTCGGTATATATTTATAAATGGATATAAAGGAAAAACCTGATCCGGAATGAGGCATGCGATGCCGCAGATTATGGAAATTAATGGCTTATGGAAATTAATGGCGTAACAAATAATGAACCGGGTGTAAAAAGACACTGGTTTACAGACAATGAATTATCGTTATATCAGCTGTTTTGTCTGATAATCGAAAATCCTGTTTTCAAATATTACCTGTTTGAGAAAATCATTCAGTCTGGGATTATTCAGGATTTTTTCAGATTCACCGGTTTCAAAAATGTAATAAAGGTTTTCATCAACCCAGTTTCCATTCAGTTTCCTGGATCTGTTAAACTGCCTTCTCTGTCCGTCAAGCCATTCTGAATAACTGTTCCTGGCTTTAACAAGAGAATCGGTGTTAACATCGTCCATCCTGTAGAGCATTTCCATGTGATGAAGAAGCACATGGATCCCGTCGGCTTTCGTAAGCATTTTTGAATATATTCTATGCGGAATTTCAGCATGGAGTCCGGTTTCCTTAAGCAGCCTGTTCAGCGTTTTCATCATGTCTTCGCGGTACGACCGGATGCAGTTCCCCGATGCCCTGTTTTCGGCATAGAGTTTTGTATACAAGGGTAATAATTCAGGATATTTCTGTTCGATTTTCCGGAAATATATTTCTTTCTGGCATCCTGGTCTGAGTGTCAGCCAGGCGGGCATGACAAAATCGACAGGAACATCATTTAAAAGACCGAATAATTTCCTGATATGTTCTTCCGAATCGCAGATTCCGGGTAGGAAAGGCATGGCCAGGACACCGACCGAAGCGCCTGCAGCTTTCAGTTTTTTCAGGGCATCAAGCCTGTCTCCCACGGAACCTGCGCCTGGCTCAAAATCCTGCCGGATGCTGTCGTCATATGTTACAAGCGATGTCATGAAGATGAAACCGGCCTTTTTGGCAATAGCGGACCAGATGTCCAGGTCGTCAAGGATAAGAGAGGATTTTGTTGCGACGGCAGCCGGGAAGTTATGCTTAAGAATTGCCTGCGCGCATTTTCTGGTGATCCTTTCTTCTTTTTCAACCGGCTGGTAGATGTCGCTGACCCCCGAACCTCCCGCAATAATGCCTTTTTCGCGGATTTTTCCCAGTTCAATATTCAGCAATTCCGGAAGGTTTTTGCGTATTTTAATGTCGCGGTCAAATTCGCCTTCGACGTAATATTTTTCAGCCCGCCCGTCACAGTAAATGCAGCCGTGCTGACAGGCATGATACGGAGAAAACTTGTAGCGTGAAGCCCAGAAAGCTTCGGCACAGCGGTTTTTTCTTATTGCGGATCTGGCTTCTGTATAATGGCACCGGATTTCTGTCATCCTTTTACTATAAACCATAGGCGGTTAAATTATAAGATATTCATTTTTCTTTATTGAAAAAAGCCGGTAAAAAGGTAGTATTGTGACGGAGGATAAAAACCCTGGACAGCTTTGTGTATAGAAAGATTTCCGGAATTATATGTATCCTTTTTTTACTGTTCAGCTGTAACAGCCGTGAAGCAGTACCCGGACTTTACAGTATTTATTCCTTTATTCCTTCACCTTCCAAAGTCAGGGAGATAAATGGAGAATACAGGCTCAGGCCAAATTGTGTAATCTGTTCGGATCTGCAATTCATTCAGACAGCCGGCTATTTAAAAGATATTCTTGAAAAATCAACAGCATATGCTGTGACAATCGTTCAGGACAGGAAGGAAACAGCAGATATTCATTTTTGCGCAAATGAAGAAACAAATAATCCTGAACGCTATATACTTAAAACAGGCAGAAAGGGAGTCTTTATTTACGCAGGCTCCGGTGAGGGGATATTTTATGGCTGTCAGACTCTTCTGCAGCTTTTTCAACCTGAAATATTTTCAGAAACTCCTGTTTATGATAAAGAACTCAGGGTACCGTTTATTGAAATTGATGACTATCCGGAATATTCCTGGCGAGGAGTAATACTCGACACCGCAAGACATTTTTTCGAAGTAGAAGATGTAAAAAGACTTATAGATTTAATGGCCATGCATAAACTCAACAGGCTTCATCTGCACCTTTCCAATGATCAGGGTTTTAGATTACAGATTGATTCATATCCGGATCTGACATTGAAAGGATCTGTAATGGAGGTTGGAAGCGGCAGTGGAGGCTTCTATACAAAGGAAGAATATACAGAAATAACTGAATACGCTTTTAACAGGGCGGTCAGGATAATTCCGGAGATCGATTTTCCATCTCACTGCAATGCGGTTCTGGCATCCTGTCCGGAACTCGGGCAGGACAATAATACGTATGATTTTTATAATGGCAGGGAAATGCTTTCCGGCTTTATATCTGCTGACAAGGAAAGTACATATATTTTCCTTGAAAATGTAATCAGGGAAATTGCAGAGATTACTCCGTATGACTACATACATATCGGCGGTGATGAAGCTGAAGAAATGAAGGATGAAGATTATATTTATTTTATAAAAAGGGCAGAAAGTATTATTCAGTCATTCGGAAAGAGAATGATCGGATGGGAGGAAATCACAAAAGCCCGGCCGGCGGAAACAACGGCTGTCCAATTCTGGAAGGATGATCAGAATCTTGAATATATCCGGAACAGGAATAATGAAATGATTTTTTCTCTGGCTGAATTTACATATATGGACATGAAATACAGTCCTCTGACTGAATATGGACTGTAATGGGCAGGTTTTATCGAGGTAAACAAATCCTATGGATTAGTTGAAATCCTTGAACGGTATAATGAATGTAATATTACAGGCATTGAAGCCCCTCTGTGGACAGAAACAATCAGCACAATGGATGCGGCTGAATATATGCTGTTTCCAAGGCTTGCAGTTGTCGCCGAAGCGGGCTGGACGCATAACAGAATTGCTGACTGGCAGATTTTCAGAAAAAAACTTTCAGATCATTTGAAAAGACTTGATGCAGCCCGTGTAAATTATTACAAGTCGCCCTTTGTCCGGCAGAGTGAATAAATTCAGGTAAGATCTTCAAAATCCGCTGCATCGCCTTTTGGAGCGAAATCTGCAAAATAATAGACAATCGTGCCAGATTTGGTGACGCGCATATCGGCTATTCCCTTGCCGGTAAGGGTATCAAGGTGTTTCCTTGCCTGATCAACGGAAATCCCCGATTCGAGCGCAAGCTCTGAGCAGGTGACGGAACCGCTGTTCTGTTTCGCAACCGAGAGTATCTGCAGTTCGATCGTTTTGCGGCTGGGTTTTCCGGCCCCTCGTCCTGCGGTTAAAAGCCTGAATTCTGCAGAATCCGGATTGATATTGTTTTCTATCAGATTAAGGGCCCTCTGGTATTTTATCCGTAAATTTGCTTCCCTGACCATCGATGGAATTCTGAAAAAATCCGTTATGGCTCCAATCATGCATACACCGCCGGTAAACAGGAACAGGAGGCCGCTTCCGACCTTGTTAAGATAGAATCTGTGAAATCCCGCCGCTCCGCAGCCGGATATCAACCATAATAAATATGCAACGAAAGTGTTGTACATTACGAACCTCTGTTGAAAAAAATGGCAGTCTGTATATTCCCCGGTTTCAAGGATCAGATATACTGGTCCTTATCTTTATATATAATAATTTTTCCTTCATCTTCCAACTGTTTTATGTACAAAACGAACTCTTTTGTCGCCTGTTCGACATCGGACTTTTTCATCGGTCCTGAATATTTCATTTCATCCTGGATCAGTTTTATGCGTCTTTCGGAGAGATTATTGAAGAAGAAGCTTTTTACCTCATCCGATTTACCTTTAAGGATCACGGAAAGTTCTGTGTCTGAAAAATCACGCAGGACGGCCTGGAAATCATCTGCCTTCAGATATTCAACAATATCAAGAGTCAGGGTCAGTTCCTTTATTTCCTTAGATAATTCCGGATTGATTTCTTCTATATCTTCAAGGATTTTGGTTTCAAGTCCGGCATCGGAATATTTCAGTATATTGGCAAGAGTATTCATGCCGTCGATATCTTCGGTGATAATCTTGCCCTGACGTCTTATTTTTTCCCTGAACAGGTCCTCAAGCTGTACAATTACATCGGGATGGACTTTTTCCATTCTGGCAATTCTCTGTACAACTTCTTTCTGCACATCCGGATGAAGGGCCTCGAATACTTTTGATGCCAGTTCAGGCTCCAGGAATGAGAGAATAACCCCTGCAACTGTTGCTTTTTCGCCCTTTATCAGGCTCAGGATCTGATGGTACTGAAGTTCATTGAGGAATGAAAACGGACGGTCTCCTTCTCCCGGGACAATCCGGCCCATCATCTTTTTCGCGACATGCTCCCCGAAGGCATCTGTAAGGAAGGCTTCGGCGGTTTCTTTCCCTCCCTGCGGCTGTTTTCCCTTCCGGACCAGTTCGTCAAATTCCTTAAGCAGAAAATCGCCTTCGACCTTGTCTACTTTTTTGATATGGGAAACTTCCCGCATGACAAGTTCTATTTCCTCTTCCGAAAGGTGCTTAAGGATTTCTGCGGAGTTTTCCTTGCCGAGTAATACAATTAGCTTGGCGGCTTTCTTGATGCCCTGTTTTCCTGTGGTTTTTACCAGACCGGCATCTATTTTCGGGGCGCCTGCCGATAATGCCCTGCTCTGGAAACGGGGTTTATTTTCTTTTTCCGCTTCCGGCTGTTTTTTACCTGTATCAACTGTAAAGTCATCGTTCTGTGTGTCTTTTGATTTCCCGGCGGATTTTCCTTTTTTTGATGCAGCCTTATATGCATCTATTTTGCGTTTTTCAGGGTTCATCACTTCACTTTATCAGGGAAAACATACAGCGGTCAACAAGGAAATGCTGCAGCGCTTCAGATATATAAATTTTTGGTAAAACATGCTTAATTGCTTGACTCAAATCCATATTTAAAGGAAAATGTCGGTCAGTAACCGACAAATGATAAGGATGAATATATGCAGAATAAAAGCAGGCGTATAGCAGTAACAGGTTTAGGTGCCATTACACCAATCGGCAATAATATAAATGATTTCTGGACAGGGCTTCTGGAAAACAGAAACGGTGCAACTCCGATAACCCAGTTTGACGCTTCGGGTTTCAGGACACAGTTTGCCTGCGAAGTAAAGGATTTTGATCCTGAAGTCCTTATTCCACGCAAGGAAAGCAGGAGACTCGACCGCTTCAGCCAGCTTGGAATCTGTTCGGCAATAGAAGCGATTGAAGCAAGCGGAATTCTTGAAAGCGGCGTATCAGCAGATGATATTGCAGTAATCTGGGGAGCAGGTATCGGCGGATCAAAGACCTTCCAGGATGCGGTCCTTGCCAATGCCGATAAAATGAATTCGCCCCGTTTCAGCCCTTTTCTGATTGCCCAGTTTATTATAAATATAGTTGCCGGACATATAGCAATGAAATATCAGTTCAGGGGCCCCAATTATGCTGCTGTTTCGGCCTGCGCTTCTTCGGCTCATGCAGTAATGACAGCCGCTTCACTTATTCAGACCGGACAGGCCCCCATAGCTGTTGCCGGAGGATCCGAAGCCTGCGTGAATGAAACCATTATAGGCGGATTCAATGCTTCACAGGCCCTGTCAACCAGGAATGATGCCCCGGAAAAAGCTTCCCGTCCGTTCGATACCGACCGTGACGGATTTGTCCTGGGAGAAGGCGCGGCAGCACTTGTCCTTGAAGATTATGAACTTGCCGAAAAACGCGGCGCAAAAATATACTGCGAACTGACAGGATACGGTGCCAGCAATGATGCCTGGCACATGACCCTGCCGCACCCTGAAGGCACAGGGGTAAAACTTGCCATCCAACGCGCAATAAATTCCGCAGGGATCGATCCTTCGCAAATAAACCTTGTCAACGGACACGCAACCTCGACTCCCGCCGGCGACACAGCCGAACTGAAAGCCATCCAGGATGTTCTGGGCGAAGACCTGGGCAACGCTGCAATTCACGGAATGAAATCCTCCACCGGCCACATGCTCGGTGCCGCAGGCGCTGCAGAAGCAGCAGCAACCGTGCTTTCACTGTACAATGATACTGTTCCGGCTACTCTGAATGTTGATAATCCCGAATCGCCTGTGCTTACCGAAGAAAAACTGCCGAAAAAAGGTCCTTTGAAGAAAACCATTAATCATGCGATATCCAACGGGTTCGGTTTCGGCGGGCACAACGCGGTGCTGCTGTTCAGCAAGGCCAAGTAAGGACTTTCCATCAATACCTCACGCGGCGGCCGCGATGATAATAGCGACGCGACGTTGGGGACGGACGGGCTTCCGGGGGACCGGGGAGGGTTTTGAACCACCAAGATCACAGAGGGGGGACAGAGCACACGGAGGGAATTTGCTGTTCCAGGATTTCAGAGCTTCCTATAAATTTTGGTTATAAAACAACCGTTTAAATTTATGTTTACATAAACCCTTAAATAATATTCAAATAAAATAATTACATCCCGGATGCCTGAAAAGCATCACATAAATACTCTGCGTTCTTTGCTCGCTTTGTGTCCTCTGCGGTTGAAAACAATTTTGTGTCGGGTTCGTGGCTTTGCCGACCGGGATAACGGGTTTATTGAAGTCGTGCGGGAAGAAAAGAAGTGAGTCAAGCATGGAAAGAGTCGGCATGAAAATTCGATCAACGCGGCAATCAATTGCGGAATATATACCCGGAAGCATTTAAATTCCATGAACTGCGAAGGCTGACATGCGGAAAGCATGCTGCATGGATTATTGACGTTTAATGATATTTCCCCGGTTCATGGTTAATAGGGTATTATATCATAAGGTTTCTCCCAATATATTTTATAGATGTCAGTATATCCATAATATTCAGCAATTTCCCGGATATTTCCGTTTATTCCTGCAAGGATTTGACTGGGAAAATCTTCAGTAAGATACATATCAATAAAAGCTTTGCTATCTTTTATAACATTGTCGCCGTACCAGTTCTTGGAATTAATAAATGCCGTCTCCCCCGTATTATTGCTAAAACAAAAAAATGTACATAAATATCCGTGTTTACCTGTATAATTATCATTGTAAATAAAAATAATAGGCAGAATCATATAATCAGACGCGAAATAATTTTTGATTTTTTCATTGTATAACAGATAATTATTTTTATCTTCAAAAAGCACTTCCGGATCAACCTTGCTTCCCAGTATTGAATCAATTGAACTTTTCACTTTGTTTTTGTCCAAATCAGGTATTTCAAGATATGATATGACGTTATATTTGTTTTCACTCATAAGTGCCAGTAATTTCCAATCCAGAATTTCATATGCCGCTTTTTTCCCCAGCACAGTTATTGTGCATGGCAATAATCCGATAGAATTATCTCTTAAATTATCCGGAATACTCTTTCCTGTTTTTATTGATTGACTTTGACATCCTGCAAGCAAAATGACAATAATTAATAGCCAGCTTTTGTTTTTCATGGAATACTCCTGTCTGATTGTTTCGCTCATTTTACTACGGTTTTATTTTTAAATAAGGAATATTACAGCATACATTCCATTACTGCCCCGCGGCCTGAAGGAAAAGCTTCAAAATATATAAAAACCGCTTTATAATTTTAAGGTACTCAAGTTGTCTGATAATTGACGGATTCATGGCCTGATACTGATTCGGAGAATAATAATGATTAAATATCTTTCTGCGGTTCCTATTTTATTTCTTTCCTCCGCCTGCAGCGAATCCCGGGGAAATATAAACAGAAAACTGGTTGAGGCGGTGAAGGAAAACAATCCGGAAAAGGTCATCAAGTCCCTTGATGAAGGTGCGTCGGCTGGAATGCATTGATGCATCTGGCGATCTCCGATTTTGAAGACAGGGGGATGGATGTCTTTAATCTTCTTGTTTCGTCCGGTACGGATTTAAATGCTGTGGATAATGGATTATAAAAACCTGACAGCGCCCTGCGGACTGGTCCGCGGCATTTGCTACTCATACAAAAATGAAAGGTGCAAAGGATGCCGGGACGAAGACGGGAAATGTCTTGTTACGAAATGGAATGATAATACCGGAGAATGCAGCGTATTTCTGTGCACGGCAGAAAAAGGCATTCACAACTGCAGCGAATGTGATGAGTTCCCGTGCGACAATCTGCATCCTTATCTGGATATGGCCGATAAGGTTTATCACAACCAGAAAGTTTTTAATCTGTGCCTGATTAAAAAGATGGGACTGGAAAACTGGGCCCGGGAGAAAGCCGAGAAAGTGCATAATGCTTATTTCAGCGGGAAATGGCATCTCTAGATTAAATACCGGAGAAAGATAAAATATGAATAAACTGATAATTGTCCGTCACGGTGAGTCGGAACAGCACATCAGGGATATCACGGGCGGATGGTCGGATGTTTCGTTAACGGAAGAAGGCTTTGCCCGGTCAGTCAAAACGGGTGAAAAGCTTAAGGGCCTGATTGATGACGGCTTTAAATTCTTTTCAAGTGATCTGCTGCGTGCAAAGCAGACCGCCGAAACGATTGGAAAAACAACGGGGATAAGGCCGGTATATTTCAGTGAATTAAGGGAGCTCAATAACGGCGATGCCGCAAACCTGACAAAGGCTCAGGCCGAAAAGATTTTTACAAAACCGACGGAACCGCAGCTGGACTGGGTCCCTTATCCGAACGGAGAAAGCTGGAGAATGCTGTGTAATCGTATCCACAGCTTTTTAACTGACAATATTGATACGGAAAATAATTACCTTATAGTTTCACACGGGAATTCGATTGTTGAAATAATAAACTGGTATCTTAAAGTTCAATTAATTGATCTGCATGTATGTTATGATATAGATCCGTGCAGCATCACCGTACTGCGGACAAATGCATGGAACGAAAGGACAATTAATAAGCTGAATGAAACAGGGCATTTGGCATAGTATATTTCGCCAGTAACAAGGAGCCGGCAAATGTCATATATAGATGAAAAAAACACAGCATACCTGGTACTCGCATATCCGGAACTGTCCGCGGAAGACAGGAACTGGATAGATTCATTCAGAAAAGAGCATGATCATTTGTTCTACGGGACAGTCGACCCGCATTTTACCCTGGTTTTCCCGACATTCGGAATCAGCTGTGAAGATTTTGAAAATGAAATCCTCGAAAAAGTACGGGACATTAAAGGCTTTGACTTTACGGTCCGCTGCGCGGTGCTCAACAATGACCGGCTGAGCGAATACTGTCACATCTTTCTTGCCCCCGATGAAGGCAACAGCGGAATCGTAAAGCTGCATGACAGACTGTATTCCGGTATTTTGCGTCCGACCCTGCGCCTTGACGTCGACTTCTGTTCCCATATCGGCATCGGAAGCTATACCGACCCTTAAAAATGCAGGGCGCTCGCCGCTGAAATAAATAATTCCAAAATAACAATCAGCGGAAAAATATCATCGGTGGATATTGCCAGTTTCGGCGACAGGAAGGTTGAAAACCTCAGGAAGATAAAACTGGGATAAACGCGGAATCCATTCGTAAAAGACTTTCCGGAAAAATACCTCACGCGACGGGCGCGACGATAAAGGCGGTGCTGCGGGGAAATCGGGGAGTGGGAGCGGGTCGGGCTTCCGGGCGGGCTGTTGGTGATAATTTTATCTCCGGTTTCTCACGAAGTTCACGAAGGGCACAAAGGGGAGAGGTTTTATAGTCCGCCGTTTCTGTTTTTGCCGGTATTCGTAAAGTGTTCTTTCCTGTTATTAATATTATCAGGCCTTATTCAAAACTCATGAGTTTGGAAATTTATTTTATAAAAACGTATGAATTATTTAAACAATTTCCATCTCTGCCGGCGGTTTATATCGTTCGGCCTGCATTGAAAACATATCTGCATAAGCCCCCTTCATTTCCATCAATTCATCATGGCTGCCCTCTTCAATTATCCGTCCATGTTCCAGCATGCATACCCTGTCCGCCAGCCGGGTAGTTGATAATCTGTGGGAAATATATACAACTGTTGAATTTTTGGATGCATGTTCCATTGTTTCATTTAAATTGTATTCACTTATCGGATCCAGCGCACTTGACGGTTCATCCAGAATAGACAAAGCAGCATTTTTGAATACAACTCTGGCGATAGCCAGTTTCTGGGATTCACCGCCTGACAGATTTTCACCTGAGTCATCAAACTCCCTGGTAAGCTGTGTGCCAAGACCTTCAGGCATCTGTTTCAGCCTTTCCGCAAATCCGGATTGCTCAAGACTGTTTGTTATATCTCCCCTGTATTGATGATTGTCCGGCTTAAGTTTATCCAGCACAACGTTTTCTGCAACACTGGCTGCAAACATTTGAAAATCCTGAAAAATCACTCCCACCCTGGCCCGGTATTCCAGCGGGTCAAACTCCCGGATATCAATTCCATTAACCATAATTGAACCGGAATCAGGATCATACAAACGCATCAGCAATTTTACCAGGCTTGTTTTTCCTGCGCCATTATGGCCGACCAGAGCCAGATTCCTTTGCGCGGGAATGGTCAGACTGACATTATCGATAATCAGGGAATCACTGCCGGGATAGGAGAAACAGACATTTTTCAGGGATATTTCCCATGGCCCGTCCGGCAGCTGCCGGGGAACAGCCGGAGTATTGATACGCGATTCTGTCGCCAGAAATGATCTTATTTTATCGGCGAATAATGCAGCGATATTCAATTCTGCAACCAGGGCGGCAATACGTTCCAGGAAATTCCGTGACCTGGATGTCGAATGAAACAAAGCAACAATATCTCCATAGCTGAGATTTTGTAAAACAAGTACACGATACAGAACCCAGATTGTATATCCAAAATCCAGGGTCATACTGCTGAACAGAAAATCGGAAATAAAACTGAATTTGGCAACTTTGGGGGCATGAGTCTGAACTGCCGTTTCAATTTCTTCTTTCGATTTGTCAAAAATACCATTCAATTCATCAGCGGCTTTGGTAAGCCTGATCTCTTTTGCACAGTCTGCAGTATAATAAACGCGGGAAACATAATTCTGTTTACGGCGTCCGGCAGCGCTGTCTTTTTCCATTCTGAATGAGCGCCGGCCTATTCTGCTCTGGGCAAGGAGAGTCCCGGTTACGCTTACGGCAATAAAGAGTATACCCATCGGATCGGACAGCAGGATAAAGACACCGGAAGAAATGATTACAGTCAAAGCTCCGATTAATTCACAGGTTTCATCGAATATTTTTAAGAATCGTTCCGGTGCCTGATTTAATACCCATACAAAATCATTGTAATACTCCGGGTTGTCGTAACTGGCAATATCCACTTCTGCAGCTTTGGCATACAGTTCCTTTCTGATTCCTGCATAAATCTTTTCAAGCATTTTAGGCTTGAAATACTGATGATAAAAGGCGGCAAAAACAAGATTGAAGGTAACTACGCCGGCTATTGTTAAAATGTATATCAGAACAGGCTGAAACGGCCGGTGATACTGGATTGAATCTATAAAAAACTTGATACTGTATATGTGTTCAAAGAATATCATTACCTGTTGAAAAACCGGATAGATAAGTGCAAGCACCATAAAAACCGGTGCACTTTCCCAGCCG
>CAZKOK010000049.1:0-8374 GCA_964554355.1 uncultured Spirochaetia bacterium
TTTTCAATAAGTGAAGACTCTTTGATTTTATCCTCAATAGGGACAGGTTCAACATTTTCTCCGCCCAGCAGTACAATTGTTTCCTTTTCACGGCCGATTATTTTAAGTTCCTTTTTACGGGTAAGCATGCAGATATCACCGGTATTAAGCCATCTGCCGTCCATGACTTTTTCAGTCGCATCGGGGCGTTTGTAATATCCCAGCATAACCTGAACGCTGCGTACCCAGAGAACTCCTTTTTCACCGGGACCGACTTCCTTCCCGTCCTTGTCCAGAAGCTTGTATTCAATATCACTTAAAAATGAACCGACTGTCCCGGGAACAGGTTTACTCTGGTTTCTGACATTCAGAATCGGAGCAGTTTCGGTAAGTCCGTAACCCTCAATAAGAAGAATGCCGACAGCTTTGAAAAATTTGTCTACATATCCGGGAAGTGCACCGCCGCCCGAAATACCGGCAATAAATTTCCCGCCGAGTTTCTGCTTGATCTTGTTGAAAGCAAGAACATTGCCCAAAAGTTTAAGCGGACTCAGAAGAATCAGCGGAATTATTGAAATAAGCATGTCTAAGGGAAGGAAGCGCGGCTTAAACCTTGGAGTACGACCCAGAAACAGGTCCATGCATTTTGCAAATGCAGAGCAGCTTGAAAGAAAAAAGCTGAACATTACCCGTTTTATTGGCTTTTCTTTCTGCAGGTTTTTATATACTCCCGATCTGACAACTTCCCATATTCGGGGTACCGAAGCAAGCCACTGCGGTTTGATATTTCCCATGTCCTCAACCAGGATGGCTCCTACCGGTTTGGAATATGCAACCGAGAGTCCGTTAAAAAGCAGAAGATATTCAACAGATCTTTCAAAAGAATGCCAGATGGGCAGTACGCTGAGCATGATCTGTCCGGCTTTGATATGAAGCAGTTCCTTGATCCTGTCAACCTGGAACAGAAAAGCCATATGGGTAAGCATAACTCCTTTCGGATCACCCGTAGTGCCTGAAGTGTAAATGAGTGTGGCAAGATCTTCGCCGTTTCCGGTATTGACAATTTCGTCCAGGAAACCCTTTTTGCCGGCCAGTTTTTTCTGTCCTTTGTCCATTATTTCGGCATAACTGAAAATCTTGATTCCTGCAGGAGCCTTGACATTCTCTTTGCCTTCAAAAAGGATAATAGTCTTCAGGTTTTTCAGCTTTTTAATGTGTCTGACGATTTTTTCAAACTGCGCCTTGTTTTCGGCAAATGTAGCTTTGGAATCACTGTGTTCAAGAATAAAGGCGATTTCAAGGTCTGTTGAATCGGAACCCCTTGGTACATCAACAGCGCCGATTGAAAAAAGACTCAGGTCCGTAATCATCCATTCCTTTCTGTTGTCAGAAATGATTCCTACATGATCACCTCTATTAATTCCGATTTCTGCAAGCCCCGCGGCAAAGTTCTCTACAATGTCCCATAATTCACTGAATGTAATCGTAACGAATTTCTGGTTTTGATCTTTACTCATTAATGCAGGAAGGCTGGAATAAAGGTTTTTGATTTCCCTGAACCTTTGCGGTAAAGTCTGTTTTGATATGGCAGCCATTCTGTTTCTCCCTTTTTAGGAATCTTTCATTATACATGTGAAATTTTTCGCTAACATTCAGCGTACCATCAGAATTTACAGCTGTCAATTTCAGTTTTTTTTCATAAAGAATACAAAGAAGACAAAGGGTGAAGGAAATTCTTCGGTTTACACTGGACAGAATGGTTATCTGAACCACAGAGGGCCACAGAGGTTCTTATGAATGTCTTTCGGCCTTAGGTGATGTTTTTCTTTTTTCATTATATTATTTTCGGGGTTTTAAAACCATTAATATACAATCCGAATTAAGAAGCGATATCATGGAAATTGTTTACATCTGAATTAGCAAAATCTCTCAGTGCACTCTGTGCCCTCTGTGGTTCAAAACCCGAAGACAGTGATATCATTCAATATCAGAATTAAAATCCCATTCCTGTATTATTCTGAATCAGCGGAAGGACTTAAAGCCTTCGACACCGGCAAAGGTTCGGCAGGTTCCGGAAGATATTTATCAAGCATGTCAGTTATCATCTTTTTAGTAAGAAGTTCAGGAAGAAAGACCGGCTCTTCAGTCCATGGAGGATAGAATGCGTAAACAGGAACCCCGGCTTTTCCGTATGATTCAAGGTATTCTTCAATTACAGGATCTTCAGCGGTAAAGTCGGCAACAAGCAGCTGAACATTCCTTTCCCTGAATTCCTGCCCGATGCTTTCTGTACGAAGCACAAAGGTTTTATTTGTCTGACAGTTCAGACACCAGTCGGCGGTAAAATCAATAAAAACAGGCTGACCGTCTACGCGGTAATACTCAAGAAGATCAGGACTGAACGGCTGCCAGACCGATGAATCAGAATATTCTGCATCTCTTTTCTTTACATCTCCGGAGCTGTAATCTCCATCCAGAATAAAGGCAGTCGAAGGAACTGCCAGGGCCATAAGCAGGACAAGTCCGGTGATCTGCACAGATTTTTTATTAATGGGCTGTGAAAGTTTTCCGTAAAGCCAGAGAGCAAAAGCAATCAGCAAAAGATACAGAAGAACAGGGACAAGATCATCAACAAGCTTTCTTAATACCCACAGACGGTGTACCGCAAAAAGCATCAGGCCGAAACCCATAATTTCCTTGAAGATTTCAAGCCATTTGCCGGGTTTGGGAATAACTGATATCAGCCTGGGCTTTATTCCGATAAGCAGAAACGGGAAAGCAAGACCAAACCCTGTGAAAAAAAAGAAAACAATAATCCAGGCATACGGCAGGGAAAAGGCAAACCCCAGAGCAGGCGCAAGGAGCGGGGCCGTACAGGACACTCCCAGAAGAATTGCAAAAATCCCTGAAAAAAACGATCCGGCATATCCGGCCCTCGATGATTTCTCAGCTGCCCGGGTCATTCCCGGTACTCTTATGGTAAAAAGATTGAACAGCGAAAGAGAAAAGGCAACAAGAATCACCAGGAGTATAATATTGAACTGAGGATTCTGGTTCTGGAATGAAAATCCTGCATACTCGCCCGACAGCTTAAGAATTACAGTTGCTGCACCGAGAACAAGCATTGAAACGATTACCCCTGCAGTGTAAAAAAGTGAATTATTCAGGATTTTTTTCTTATCCATACCGCTCTGTTTTACAAGTGTTATGGCCTTTATTGAAAGCACGGGAAGAACGCACGGAGTTATATTCATTATTACACCGCCGAGAAATGCAAGGATAAGGTAAAGAAGAATTGATGCAAAAACCGGATTTGTCCCTGGAATACTGACCTCAATTCTGTTAGTTTCTG
The DNA here is from genome assembly GCA_964554355.1 of uncultured Spirochaetia bacterium. Classification (GTDB taxonomy): domain Bacteria; phylum Spirochaetota; class Spirochaetia; order CAZKOK01; family CAZKOK01; genus CAZKOK01. The sequence continues at coordinate 3,332 of CAZKOK010000049.1, forward strand.
TATCCGGCGGGTAGCAGGCTGTATCATCGCACATCTGATATGAAACAGATACATCAAGATAATTCACAGGTCCTTTCAACAGGTTCTTTTCCACTTTCAATTCTGCTGACAGGACTGTTTTCCCATAGTATTCTGTTATTTCCCCATTCCCGCCTGTAATTTCATTGAAAAGGATTTTCTTGTTTCCTTCCGGATATACAACCGGTGCAAGAGTGATGCCTGAAGGAGGGTCTGCAAGAGTGATTTTCAGAAATTCTTCACTCCATGTAAGGTGGAAACCGTCCGGAATGTCTATTTCAGCATAAACAGTTATTGTTTCTTTGTCTGATGATTCTGAACTGCCAGTATATACTTTTGTTATGTTTTCTGCAAACGAGGCTGCTGATATAAATATGAAAAGAATAAACCAGATCTTTTTCATTTTTTCTCCGGAAAGTAATATATAAAAAATACTATATTATAAAAAATATAACAATATTTTTTTAACATTTATCATGTATATGATGATACCGCCGAAGCAATCAGCATTATCACCATGTTATATAGCCCGTGAGCTATTGCCGCAGCAATCAGATCCTGTTTTTTCAGATAAAACCAGGCCAGGAACAGTCCAAGAGAAGAAGTAATCAAAATACCGGAAAAACCCTGATATATATGTCCTGTTCCGAAAATAAAAGAAACAATCACCGCAGGCAGCATGACATTCTCTTTTTGGAAACAGACCCGTCTTAAAAGGAAACCCCTGAAAAACAATTCCTCTGACCAGCCTGTTATCTGGCTGGTTAATATAAAGACAGTCAGCAGAAGGGGAGAGCTGATGGCCCATGAATTGTCGCTTACCGGAGAAGACATCCCTGATGCAAAAATGATTAATGATATTCCGTATGATATAGCAAGCATGATTCCGGCTGCAGCCAGCGCCCTTAATATTGTACGCGATGTAATTTTCCTGACAAAATAAAACTCTGTCCATGAAGTATCGTCCGGTAACATTTCCAAGTTGACAGGTGAGTATTTCATTAGATATAAAGTAAGCAGTATCTGGGGTAATACTGTTAAAATATAGAAAATGTGATATTCTATACTGTTGAAAATATCAAAATTGGCTCCCCGGTACTGCTGTATGTATCCGGGAAGGTAAAAAAGGCAGAACAGGAGAACAGGTTCGAAAAATTTATTTTTTGTAAGTTGTTTCAGGTCCATTTCTTAACCTCTGCTTTTTATTAACTATTTAACCATAAGGAATCGATAATAGAAATATGATTTTTGTATTAATTGGCGTTTTTGTTGTAATTCTGGCTGCCTTTATTCTGCTGCGCCATGAAGGCGGGGGAAGTTTCCCCTGGATTAAATTTTATGCCAAAGGCCGTGAATGCGGTTTCTCTTTCAAGGAAATAAATCTTCTGCGCAAGGTTGCGGTTGAAAATCATCTTGAAAATCCGACTTCCCTGTTCTGGTCCATCAAGCAACTTGACAGTTCAATCAAGGGTATGATTTCCAAGATGAAGGCCAGAGGTACATATGACAGTGAGGCAGATTCACACTTTGTTTCAAAATTGTATGATTTCAGGAAAAACGTCGAACTTAATCTGCCGAAATACAAGCTTGGATTAAAATCAACGAGGAAAATTGATCCCAGACAGCGTTTTAAAATAAACCTTCCCGGAATAGGTACATATTCCACAACGCTTGTTGAAAACCTCAAGAAATATATCGCTGTATCGTATCCCGAGGGCCCGAAACTTCCGACCGCTTTCTCCTGGACAGGGCAGAGAATAAATGTCTATTTCTGGAGGCAGGACGATGCAGGATATGTTTTTCAGTCAAAGGTTCTGAATGATTATATCGATAAAAAATTCCCGATTCTTCATATAACGCATTCGGATTCAATTATCCGGAGCCAGAAGAGAAATTCTGTCCGTGTTGAAGCGAATAAACCGTCATATCTGTATCCTCTGCAGTCGCTGCAGGCTGCAAATGAAATGGAAGAGACCTCAAGAGGGCTTAAATGCAGGCTGAAGGACATTTCGGAAACCGGAGCTGCTATACTTGTCGGCGGAAGGGCAAAAGTAGGCCTTCCGGTCAAAATACAGTTCCCGCTGGCGGAAGCCCTGATTGTAATGTGCGGAATTGTAAAAGGCGTATCTTTCAATCCGGCAAAAAACCAGTCAATACTGCATATTCAGGCTGTCACACCCCGTAATCAGACAAAAAACAGAATTCTTTCATATGTATATAATATATTTGAAGAAAGAGAAGAAAAACCCAAAGTTGCCCGCGGGCCTGTTTACGGCTGATTATTAAAGCCTGGAACCGGCAAATTATTAAGATTAAAAAAAACTCATGTTTTTTATTTTGATTAATTGTATAATTTATAACAGTAAACTTGGGATTAAAGGAGTGGATAATGAAGCAGAAACTTCCGGCTCTGCTTTTATTCCTGTTTTTAATATCATTCTCTTTTTGTCAGGAAAGCGCTGAGAACCCTTTTCTGGAAGCATTCATGAAAAATTTTGAAAGGTCCACAAGCATAGAAACCAAAATTGAGCTTCTTCAGGATGCCGCTGCGCTTGATCAGGTCGGAATGAGCCCTTTGTATGTTATAGCACTTGATTATATTATTACAAACAGCGGGATAATGATTACAGAGCCGTCCGCCCCCGAACTTGCGGCGCTTGCTGTAAGGCTTATAAATGCGGTCAAATATACCGACGCAAACCGTAAAATGTGGCAGCTCTTTGAAGAAACAGATGATTCCCATACAAGAATAGAAATACTGAATACACTTGGAAATACAGCTCTGGGCGACAGGTTTATACCTGATTTGCTTACCGTATGGCTTGATTCGCAGAACAGTCTGTTTCAGGATACGCAGAAAACAGATCTTGCTGTAACAGCAGAAGCAATAGTGACTTTGAGTAAAATTGGTACGGAAAAAGCATTTCCTGTGCTGTTTTCTGCTGCAATTATCGGTTATCCGCGGGAAATAAGGGATAAAGCGGAAGAAGCTCTGGTAAACCTGAACGGTGATTTTAAATCAATGATAACAGATGTTATCAGTAAATCACTGCCGGATGAAAAGCTTCTTGCGATTGATATGGCAGAAAGGGTTGAATCAATAACAGAAGAAGAACTTGGTGAAATTGCAAAATACGCAATAAGTTACGGCATATCCAACATTATGTCTGAATATGATGACAGAATGAAAATTATAGCTTTAAGAGCAAAAGCTGCGGCAATTCTTGAAAAACTCAAATGGTCGGCGGCAACAAAACTAGCAATTGAGCATTTTGACCTTACAGTATCAGAATATGAAAAAGGCTATGCAGACAAATCAGTCCTGCTTGGTGCAATATCCTGCCTTGGAGCAATGGGAACACATGAAGCAGCAGTCCGATTAACGCTGTTTATAGAATTACTTAATTATAATATTGAAAGCGGTCAGATGGTAGACGAGCAGATAATTCTGGCCGTTATCAATAATCTTGGAAAACTTGGCGATAAAGTTGCTCTAGACAGTCTGCTGTATGTGAAATATCTTGATTATTCATCAGCAGTAAAAAAGGCGGCCAGGGAGGCGCAGAAGAATCTTAAAATCAGATAGAATTCTGCCGGACCTGACAGCTGTCATTTCCGGCACTGCGGTAATTCTGTTAAAGGGCAGCATCTTTTTATGGATGCTGCCTTTATTTTTATGTATTGCGGCCGCAGTGTATTCAAAACGTGCAGGAAAATATGCAGTTAAAATCTGCATAGGTATTATTGCAGCTGTTCTGATTCTGGCAAGGCTTTCCTCATTACAAACGGGAAGCATCCCTCTGAATGCTGGAAGCATTAACGAAATCAGGGCAAGGGTAAAGGAAGACAGCAGGGTTTCCGGCGGGAAACAGCGCGCAGGCGCAGAAATCATTTCAATATCATACCGTAATGGAGCGGAATTCTCACCCGGAGGCAGTGCCGTGCTTTTTATATCCGGAGAGGACCGCATATTTATGGGGCAGATAATTGATGCTGAAATATATTCGATTAAATCGGGTGAGTCGCCGTCTGTTTCCTGTTCAGTTATTAAAAATGAAAAAACAAGCTGGGCCGGTCCTTTTTACAAAATAAGGGCGGAAATTAAAAAGAGACTTTTGAATACGATACCTGATAATGATGCTTTTGCATTCTGGCAGGCGCTTACATTTGCAGAAAGGGATGATCTTGAGAATGGCCTTCTTTCAATATTCAGAAGATCGGGCCTTTCGCACATGCTTGCGCTTTCAGGAATGCACCTGCATTTTCTCTGCTCTTTTCTTGTGTTTATATTCTCAAGATTTTTTTCCAGGCGTACGGTCTTTATATCTGTTTTTGTAATTGTAGTATTTTATATTTTTATAACCGGACCGGTACCTTCGCTGATACGAGGGGCCCTGTTCTGGACTGCAGCAGGCTGTTCAGACATTTTTCATCTGAAGTGGAGCAGCAGAAAATGCCTTGCCGTTTCTTCAGCTGCGGCAATGATTCTGTTCCCTGAATTTATTAATTCGGTTTCCTTTATTTTTTCTGTCACAGCTGTAGCAGGCATACTGATACTGTCGCCTGTAATTTCATTTTATATTGAAAGAATAATACCTCCGGAAATTTGCGGTCCAGCTGCGGCAGGAGCAGGCGCATGGCTTTTCAGCCTTCCGCTTCAGATCCATTTATGGGAATATACTGTTCCCGGCGGGATTCTTCTTTCAGTACTGCTTACGCCATTTATTCTTGTGTATATGTATACCGGTTGTATCGCTCTGTTTCTTAAAGGTCCATTGTTTCAGATATTCAATAAAATTCTGGATTATTTATACCGGTTTATATGCATAATTATCAGAAAGGCTTCGATTGATAAACCTATATACATAAACAGGAAATGGGCTGTTTACCTTGCGGCGGTTTCTTTGGTAATATTGCTTGTATATACTGCAGGCTTTATAAGGAAATACAGGAAACTGGATGAATTACTCAAGCATATCCGAAATAAAAGAATTACTGGAAAAAAACGGTCTTTCAATGTCGAAA
>CAZKOK010000049.1:8384-9945 GCA_964554355.1 uncultured Spirochaetia bacterium
CAGAATTTCCTGATTAATGCCGGGGTCAGGCAGAAGATAAGCGATGAAATTCTTAAGGAAAACCCTGAAATGATCTGGGAAATCGGTCCCGGAATCGGCAATCTGACATCGGAAATATCAGGCAGGAAAAAAGAAAACAGCAGGATGACCCTGTTTGAATTTGATCACGGTTTCTGCAGATTACTGGAAAAAACTATATGCAGTCCGGACAAAATCAGACTTGTTGAAGGTGATTTTCTGAAAACCTTCAGGGAAAATCAGAATGATTCTCCTGACGTGATCTGTGGAAATCTGCCGTACAGCGTCGGTTCTGTAATAATAATGGATATTCTCAAATCGTCTCTTAAGCCGGACAGGATGGTGTTTATGCTCCAGAAGGAAGTTGTAAAGAGGATAACAGCCGAACCGGGCAGTTCTGAATATTCTGCTTTTTCCGCCCATTGCCGGCTGCATTGGGAGCCGAAAATGCTTTTTGCGGTAAACAGGGGAAGTTTTTATCCGGAACCGAATGTTTCATCAGCTGTTGTACTCTTCCTGCCCGGAAGGGAAAAAGAGTTTAAATGGAAAAATGATTATTTCATGCTGGTGGATGATTTATTTGCCGCAAGACGCAAGACAATCCGGAATAATTTAAAAAATGCAAAAATAACCGCAAAATACGGATCGGAAAAAATAGAAGAAGCTCTTGAGAAGAGCAGTATTGATCCGGGTCTCAGGGCGGAACGTCTCAATGCGTCAGATTTCCGCACAATTACAGAAAACCTGCACAACTGACTGGCATAATATAACTCATAATTTGCGAATGCATCCCAAATTCATTATAGTTTTAGCTGATATATGTAGTAATCAAGGAGCACTGAATATGAAAAATATATTTGTATTATTTTGCGTGATTCTTATATTCTCCTGTACTACGCAGCCTGTTCCTCAGTCCGGGAAAACAGAGAATAAAGAACAGGCAGCGGCAGTAATGGAACAGAAAGAACCAATACTTGTGAATGTTGCAAAAGCCAGGCTTCTGGTATCAAATTCATGGTTTCCCGATGGAAGATTTGATGAAAAAACAGTATTTTCATACGACAATAAAACAGCAAATATAATAAGGGAGGAGACTTTTGATGCATATAACAAGCTTCTTGAATATACGAAATACAATTATCAGGGCGGCCGTCTTGTTCTGAAAGAATACTTTGACGCTTTCGGTGAATTATATTCCGGAAGAAAATATGAATATACAAGTGAAGGGCAGCTTATCCGTGAATATTTTCTTGATGAACTGGGAGAGCCGATTACATTTTTTGAATATGCATATAACGATTCAGGTCGGAAAACAGAATGGAAAATTAATTCAGTTACAGACGGGCTTCTTGCAGTAACTGAATATGTTTATGAAAATGATATCGTTATTTCAGTTAACAGTTATGATGTAAACGGTGACATGGTTGATTCCTTTGCATACAAGTATGAAAACGGAAATACGACGGAGTTTTCGCATTACGGGGCTGACAATGATCTGGTAAATTATATTGAATATGAATATGACGGCGGCAGCAGTGTAACC
>CAZKOK010000049.1:9955-12694 GCA_964554355.1 uncultured Spirochaetia bacterium
AGTACAGGATGAACAACCAGCTGACAAAGAGCATAAGCTATGAATATGATGAAAACGGGAATATAAGCAGGGAAACTGTATATGACAGCGAAGGCAGAATACAGCAGTATTTCACATATGAATATGACTTTATCAAAGTTGAAGAATGGACCACAGATTATTAAAAAGGAGTCTATATGAATATTAAATACAGAATTATTTTTATAATTATGATTTTCCTGATGATCTCTCCTGTATTTTCTCAGGAAGAAGCGGAAATACTTAAAAGTATATATGACCGGGCAAGTTCCTATGATCAGCAGTATGCAATACTTTCGACAGTAATTGACCGTAGGGATCCCGGCCTGGAAGATTTTCTTTTATATGCCATAACAGAGCACCAGATGAGTAAGGAAACTGTAAAAGGATTTAATCAGCAGTACAAATATGAAAGGCTTTTAACGCTGATGATGGAAGAACTCGGCGATATGAAAACAACCAGGGCGGCCGGCGAACTGATCAGGGCTTTCAGGGAAGCCGACAATGCCTATGTAAAAAGTGATGCCATTATTGCCCTGGGCAAGGTGGATGCACAGGATTATGCAGAGGAATTGAGTTTATATCTGTATAAGCTGAACAATGGAGGGGTTACCATTCCTGACAAACAGCAGAGAGAAACGGCAGTACTTTCTTTAATTGCTGCACTGGAAAATCTGGAAAACGAACACGGTTTCGAGCCGATATTTTATGTCTATATAGGCAATTATGCCCGCGAGATAAGGGAAAGGGCCTATCAGTCGCTTGTACGTATGCTTCCGGATCCTTCAACACTGATTCTCAAGATAATTGCGAATGAAAAAGACCAGGAAATTATTTATCAGGCCCTTATAATTGAAGATAATTCAAATGCCCCTGACGCCGGTATGGAAAAGGTCGCAACAGAAGCCTTAAGGCAGTCGATGACTGCACAGCCGGAGGATGCGAGAGAGAAAAGCTACCAAAGCCAGATAAGGCTGCTTTCCGCAGGTATGCTTAAACGAGTTCATTTCACCAGTAATGAAGCCGTTACTTATCTTTCCAAAATACTTGATGAATATATAAAATACAGGACTTATACCACTGATGAAATACTTGCAATACTTTCCACAATGAGTGAAAACGTAAGCGATCCGAACGCCAGGGCTCTGACAGATTTCCTGGAATATCAGACAGACCAGCGTGAAGCCGGCCGGTCCGTTGAAGACCTGCGAATCATCAAAGCCACAATAATTGCATTGGGAGAAACAGGCAATTCAATCGGCCGCGAAGAACTTATGCGTGCCTCATACAGTCCGGACTGGGAACCCAGCGTACAGGAAGAGGCAAGAAAAGCGCTGGAGAAATTATAAATAATGAATGACGAATTATGAATGGACCGCTGCCTTGCAGCGGTCTTTTTGCAGATGCCAATGATCATTGGCACACCATTCCCGTGAAGCCAATGTCATTCCTGCGAAAGAGCTGACTATAACCCATAAGTCCATGTTATCGTATCAGACAGTTTTTCTGATAAACAGTTGCTAAATATCATATTTCTGTAGAGTTTTCAGGATTAGTCCCTATGGATAACAGATAGCGCGAAAGCGGGAATCTCCGGCTTTGTGAAAACCAATAAAGTAATCCGCGGAAATCCGTAGTTATAATTCCTGATTTGCAGTTCAGTGATACTTAATTCAGCAGATCCTTAACCGAATCAAGCACTTTATCCATTGCCTTTTTGTGGTCGCCGGACATTTCACAGAGCGGCAGTCTGTAAATTTCTTCAATCATTTTATTTCTGGCCATTGCATATTTTATCGGGATCGGATTTGTTTCAATAAAAAGCGCCTTGAAAAACGGGAAAAGACGGGCATTAAGTATATTCGCTTCTTCAATATGACCTGAGTTGCAGAGGTCAACAAGTTTTGAGATCTGTGCGGGCATAATATTGCTGGCAACTGAAATAACTCCCGTACCGCCTGATGTACACATGGGAACAATAAGATTATCATCACCCGAAAGAATATAGAAATTATCATCAGTTGCATATGCAATTTCCATTACCCGTGAAAGATTGCCGGCTGCTTCTTTTACGGCACGGATATTCGGGTGTTTTGAAAGCCTGATTACGGTATCAACATCAATTGAAATACCGCTTCTTCCGGGAATATTATACAAAACCATAGGGATATCTGCAGTATCTGCAATTTCCATGAAATGACGGTAAAGTCCTTCCTGTGTCGGTTTGTTGTAATACGGGGCTACCTGCAGACTGGCGGAAGCCCCAAGTTCCATTGCATGAAGTGTAAGTTCAACGGCTTCCTTTGTACTGTTTGAGCCGGTTCCCGCGATAACGGGTACCCTGTGGTCTGCTTCTTCCATAACTATTTCAATAATCCGGATATGCGACTCTGTACTTACAGTAGGACTTTCACCGGTAGTGCCCATGGGCACAAGACCGGAAATTCCTGAATTTATCTGGAAATTGACGAGTTCACGAAGTTTTTTCTCATCTATGCCGCCGTCTTTTTTAAACGGTGTAATCAGGGCAGTATAAGCTCCTTTAAAAATCATAAATTACCTCCTGTGATCAGTTCGTTTATAAAATCTTCAACCTGATAGAACCCTTTCCTGTCTGCAAGCCATTCAGCAGCCAGAACAGAACCGATTGCAAAACCGCTCCGGTTTCTGGCCCTGTGTGTTATCTCGATAGTGTCATTGGCCGAGTCAAGAAAAACAGTA
>CAZKOK010000050.1:0-12576 GCA_964554355.1 uncultured Spirochaetia bacterium
GCAGCCCTGCCTGCAGGGACACTATACAATGAAGGAAAAAGAATAATAATGAGAAAAACCAATGGCACAGCTGCGATTCCAAGACGCATCAGTCTGGGAGCTTTCATCCTGATATTTTATCCAATATGCAGGCAATCAGTCAAACAGGAAATGTGTTCCGGGTGCTTTACCTGATATTATATCAGGTATGGGATAGCGGCCGTTTGCGATAATTGTTTTAATTTTCTTTTCAGCTACCATTCTGGCTGCTTTTATTTTTGATGACATCCCTCCAAGCCCGAGGGGACTTTTACCCGTTCCGGCCATATTTTCAATCTCCGGAGTTATTTCATGCACAACCGGAATAATTTTCTGCTCCGGACCGTTATCGGGATTTTCTGCATACAGGCCGTCAACATTGGTGAGCAGAAGCATAAGATCAACGTTACAGTGAACAGCAACAAGGGCAGAAAGGATGTCATTATCTGTAAATAATCTCTCATATTCAAGTTCTTCCTTGTTGACCATGTCATTTTCATTAATTACGGGGACAGTCCCGTCATTTAAATACGCATCGATTATCTGACTGACTGTATCTGTTTCTTTTGAATCCCTGAAATTGTGATGAGTCAGAAGAATTTGTGCAATATATATTTTCTTTTCCATAAAAAGGTCTTTATAGTACTTGATAAGCTTAACCTGTCCCTGTCCTGATAAAAGCTGAAGTGTAAGCGGGTCTGTGGGTCTCTCGGTGATTCCCCTTGTTTCCATGCCGGCAGCAACGGCACCGGATGAAACAATAATTATCTGGTGCCCCTCGTTATGAAGAGCGGTTATTTCGCTGATTTTCCTGGAAAGCCAGTGGAGATCTATGGTATTTTCCTTAATAATAAGATTTGATCCTATTTTGACAAGAATTCTCATATAAGGTCCTTGTGAATAAATTTTCTGGTACCGTCAGTATATGGTGCTACAGATTCTCCATGACCAGTCAGAATATATTTGTAAATCGTCAATCCTTCCATTCCGACAGGACCTCTTGCATGGATTTTGTTTGTGGATATTCCGACTTCGGCACCGAAACCGTAACGAAATCCATCAGCAAAACGTGTTGAACAGTTATGCATTACCGAGGAAGAATCGACATTACTGATGAAATAGTCTGCTGCATTCTGATTACCGGTGATGATTGCATCTGTATGATGGCTGCCGTAATTATTTATGTGTTCTACGGCCTGTCGGATATCATCAACAATCCTGACCGAAAGAATCATGTCGTTATATTCGGTCGACCAGTCTTTATCCTGGGCAGTACCCATGTTTACTATTTTCCCGGCAGTCTCGTCGCCCCTTAGTTCAACTTTATTAAGACGGCTGCAGATTACAGGGAGATATTCCGCGGCGACATCTTTATGCACAAGCAGTGTTTCTATTGCATTGCAGACAGCGGGATACTGGCATTTTGCATCATATACCAGGTCGGCAGCCATTTTAAGGTCAGAGTCCTTATCGATATACATATGACAGATGCCGTCAGCATGTCCAAGGACAGGTATTTTTGTGTTCTCTTTAATATAGCTGACAAGCTGATTTGAACCGCGGGGGATAATCAGATCAATATATCTGTCATATGACAGCATGTCATGTATTTCTTCTCTTGTCTCCACAAGGATATTGATATCTTTGAATAATGGATCTGTTTCACGAAGAGCTTCTGTGATTACTTTATGAAGAGCCCTGTTGGTATTGGCTGCTTCCTTGCCGCCCTTGAGAATAGCAGCATTACCGGACTTAAGGCATAATGAAGATATCTGAACAAATGCATCAGGTCTGGATTCAAAAATTACGCCGATTACTCCGATCGGTACCCGTTTTCTGTAAAGCACAAGCCCCTTGTCCAGTTCTCTTTTCATATCCGTTATAGAAAGGGGATCTTCGGTATTAATAAGATCATCAATTCCACTGCACAGATCGTTTATTTTTTTTCCATTCAAAATAAGTCGTTTATAAAGAGAACCTCTCAGGCCGGATTTTTCTGCAATTTCGAGATCGGTTTTATTGGCTTCAAGAATGTCGGAAAGATTTCCATTTAAAACCTTTTTTATGTTTTCAAGTGCTGAATTACGCAGATCAGCTGTGGCAGCGGCGAGTGAGTAACTGGCAGATTTTGCCCTTTTCATCTGTTCACTTAAAGTCATTATCTCAACTCCCTGCTTCTTTTTTCGGCAGCTTTCAGGGTATTTTCAATTACCAGAGAGATGTCTGAATTTTCAAGAACATTCCTGCCTGCTTCAGTTGTGCCGCCTTTGCTTGTAACCATATCAGCCAGTTCATCTGCAGCCATATTGAAATTATCAAGAAGTGATATTGTGCCCCGGGCGGTCTGCAGACAGAGTCTAAGCGAGGTATCATGATCAAGACCCATTTTTTCACCTGCAGTAATAAAATACCTGAACAATAACGCAAAAAAAGCCGGACCGGACCCGCTTAATGCCGTAACTGCATCAAGTTTATCTTCATTTACTTCAATTGAAATACCGGATGAATCAAGCAGGGATTTAACTGTTTTTTTTTCATCGGCTGTTATATCAGGATCTGCGCTGAAACCTGCAGCCATCTGACCGGCAATACATGGGGTATTAGGCATGACCCTGATTATCCTTGATGAGGGTGCGGCGGATTTGATACTGCTGATTGCAATACCTGCCATAATAGAGACAATTACCTTGTCAAAAGGAAATAAAGAAGAAGATATTTCAGGAAAGTTCTTGGGTTTTACTGCTATAAAAACAATTTCTGAATTTTCAAGAACTTCCGAAGAAGTACGGCATAATCGTGAATGATTTACTTTGTCCGAGAATTTACTGCACTGTTCCTCAAGCTTGTCATAGACAAAAAAAATTATATGAGGATTTTTTCCGGCAATGCCTTCTGCAAGAGCGGTTCCCATTTTACCGGCACCAATAAAGCCAATATTCATAACAAATTCCTTAAGACAATTTAAGAGAATATTATATTATCTGAAAATAAATGTAAATTGATATTACTGAATGATTAAAAATGAAAGATCTTTTTGAGATCGAGTGATTTTTTTACAATATAATGAAGATAAATAAAGAAGCCGCCGACAGGAAGAAGGGCAGCAAGAATCACCACCGACCAGCTTAAAAGAGTTTCAGATCCGGTATATTGATAAAAAAATCTGTACAAAGGCAGATTGCTATAATAACGAATATTGAAAAAGCGACAAGATTAAATCCTATGCGCCTGGCCTTTCTGAGTGTAAAGAAAGCCCAGCTGAAATTGGCAAATATACTGAAAATAACCGGGAATGCAAGCCTGAAGAACCAGTCGATTCCGCCTGAACAAAAATCAAGAAAAAATAAAAGAATGCAGGTAATAAGGAAAGTTGAAAGAACAAGAAAAAGAGGCAGACGCTTGAAAAAGAATATTGATGTTCCGTAAAGCCAGAGACAGAAAAAGACAGTTGATGGATAAACGGACCAGCTGAGAGATTTGGAGAAAATGATATCAATAGATACAGTAAGAAGCATGGGGGCAAGAGACAAAATTGATATTGCACCCCATAAATTCAGTCTGAATCCGAGAGAATTGCTGTCTCCGGATGCATCAGACTCAAAATCCGGATAAAGACTGTCTGAAGCAGTGATCTGCCCGGATGCATGCGTACCGCAAAGCGGACAAATATCGCTGTGTTCAAAAATAACCCTGCATTTTGGACATTCAGCCATTGTTTACCTCATTTGTATGTACAGTAATTTTAATTCCCCTGTCTGAAAGATATCTGAAAAACAGTCTTTCAATGTCGGGTTTCTTAATCAGTCTCCCGAAATTGGTATACATTTTCCCGTTATATGTAAGAACTCCTGCAGCTGTTTTATGAACGGCCGAAGGGGCCGGTATAAAATCCATTCTTTCGATATATTTATAATATTCTTCCGGGAAATCCACAATACCAAGGTTGGATATGCTGCTGGTGGAAAGGTCCTGACCTTTTTTTCTGTAAATGATCCGAAGTATGGGGTCTTTTATGAAACGTGGGATAATTCTTACAAAAATGGATTTCTCGCTTCCCACGTTGCGGCTGATCTGTTTTAAAAGGAGTTTGGAATTGATTTCCATTTTCAGGAAAAGATTTATCTGATCAAGAATTTCTTCAAAAGAATAACTGCCGAGTCTCGGATCAATTTCCGGTCCGACTGTAAGAAAAAAATTCAGCATTGTTCTTGATGGAAAAATTTTTCTAAGGTTTACAGGAACCATTATTCTTAATGGTTTTTTTATTCTGATACTGTTATTCGAAATATGATCAAGAAATGATTTAATATAAACGGCAAGAAGATAGCTTGTAACTGAGGCATTGTGTTTTTTTGCAAGTCTTACGATCGCTGAGGAGGAAAAAGAGCCGGACGTTATTATATATCTGCCTTTACTGATAAGCCGTCCGGGAAGATGGAAGGCCCGGGATTGTCTGTCAGGCTGTGGAATTCCTTTAAGGTAATATTTCCTGAAACTGTCTTCATACTCCCAGGCCTGCATTTCCCCGGAGAGATCGGGAAGTCCCTCAGGGTACGGCAAAGAGATGCCCGAGTCTGAGAGATACTGAAAAACGATTATTTTCAGGAAATTAATGGCAGCTGTGCCGTCAGCAAGAGAATGGGACATTTCAAGTGCTATTCTTTTGTTAAAAACCCTTATGCGGTAGGGAAACCTGGAGTATCTTTTAAAAGGGATATAAGTGCAGGGGTATATGGAATCAGGTTCTGCTGAAGGGTATTTATTTGTCTGTTCAAAATAATACCAGAAAAAACCTTTGCGTAAATTTACCTGAAAATATGACAAACGGCTTATTACGGTTTTGATAGATTTTTGTAAAATAGAAACATTAATGCTGTGGTTCAATGTTAAGCTGAGACGGAATAGTGTTGTCAGCCGGGAAGATGAAACGGAAGGATACAATTTTGCAGCATTGTCAAGTTTGAACCAGAATTTTTTGTGATGCATCTGCAAAATTTATACCTCCTTCAGGGAATAAATATTTATAATTGTTAACATTTATTTTGTAACGAATAAACTGTATTGTAGTATATTCTATTGTAAAATAGATTGTTAATAAAGATTCGGCAGATATCCGATGTATTTTTTGGAGGATTTTATGCGCAGATTTTTATATATGATGATAATTATGCTGATTCCGGCTTTGGTTTTTCCGGCCGGGAAAGCAGAGACTGTTCCTCCTGCAATTACCATTGAAAATACTGGTTCGCTCAGTTTCAGCCCGGGGAACAGCCCGGGGGTTCAGGATACGCTTGATCTTTATATTCTGTATCAGACCGACGAGAAACTTGTAATAAACGGCTACAGCATAGAAATTGAAGATGCTTCGGGAAATATTGTCTATCAGGAGCAGGGGGAAAGGGAAAAACCTCCCGGTTTTTTTGAAAATCTTTTTACAGGAATGGGTATTCAGAAAAAGAAAGCTTATAATGCGCCCTTCCTTTTCAGCTGGAATGGAAAGGGAAGCAATGGAAAGGATCTGGAAGACGGCAAGTATTACCTTGCTGTAAGCGCTTTCGATGACAAAGGTAACAGCGGATCAAGCGAAAAGCTTGAGATAGAGATTGACAATGAAAACCCTGAGCTAAAACTGAATTTCCCGTTTAAGGTATTTTCTCCAAACGGTGACGGACATCAGGATGTCTTTATTGTTGAGCAGAATGGCTCCGAAGCCTACTGGCGGGGAATAATCAGCGATACAGCAGGTAATTCTCTTTTTGTGAAAAACTGGCAGTATATTACTCCGGGAAGTTTTTCCTGGAACGGTATGCAGGCCGATAATCAGCCTTATCCTGACGGTAAATATACATATCAGTTAAACGGTACGGACAGTGCCGGGAATTCGCTGATCCTTCCTGCTGAAAGTTTTGAGATTGACAACAGAAAGAGAAGCGTTTCCATTTCACTTGATATGGCATATTTTTCTCCAAATAACGACGGTGTTTCAGATACACTGGATTTTATTCCGGCAATTACGATTAAGGAGGGAATGAAGGAATGGAGATTGTCAATAATTTCCTCTTCAGAAAAAACAGTAAGAACATTCAAGGGATATACTGCCATACCTGAAAGTATCGTGTTTGACGGTAAAGCTGATAACGGAAAACTGCTTGGCGAAGATTCCTACATTGCCGATTTTGCGGTTTTTTATACAAACGGAGATATGCCGTCAGCTGCATCTCAGCCTTTCCGCCTTGACATAACGCCGCCGAAGGCAATGGTAAAAAGGGACATTGATATCTTTTCGCCGAACGGAGACGGAAGAAAAGACCAGGTGTTTATCCAGCAGTCGACAAGTCAGGAATATACCTGGAGCGGTGAAATTGTCGACGCCAAAGGTAATTCGGTAAAATCCTATACATGGAAGGGAAATGCAGCAGAATATTTTTACTGGAACGGGATTACCGATGAGGGCACTCTTGCTGATGAAGGCATCTATTTTTATGTTTTGTCTTCGACAGATTTTGCAGGAAACTCTGCAAGCATAAAATCAAAAAGCTTTATCAAAAATAACAGCAGTACAGCGGTATCGCTTTCGGTCGATAAACCCTTCTTTAATCCATTGGGTGAAGAAGGAATAAACAGCGTATCATTTCAGACTGAAATACCTGATATTGAAATTCTTGATTCATACAGTTTATGGATAATGGACCCGGCTGAAAACAATATAAGAAGAATTTCCGGAAGTATTGATAATAATAAATTCGTATGGAACGGCAGGACTGACAGCGGTCAGGTGGCTCCGGATGGTATGTATTACGGAATTATTGAAACTGAATTCAAGAACGGGAATTACCGTATGGAAAAATCACCTCCTGTTTATATAGACACAGTCCATCCTGTAATAAAAAATTCAGCAAATGACCGTTATTTCTCGCCGGATGGTGACGGGTTCAAAGATGTAATTGAAATTCTTCATTCAGAACATTCCGACGAGGAAAAATGGACTGCATTTTTTAAAAATGCCGAAGGGAAAATAATAAATACAATTAATTTCAGTGAGCTGCCGGACAAATATATCTGGGATGGAAAGGACCAGAACGGCAATGTTCTTGATGATGGAACTTATTCCTATGAAATATCTGCAGTTGACCCTGCAGGAAACAAAACAATTGCCGTTCTTACAAACATAACCATTGATACGAAAGAAGTTCCCCTTGCATTAAAAGTTGACAGTTCTTCATTTTCACCGAATGGCGACGGAATTAAGGACAAGTTCGTTTTTACACCGCAGATAACCGACAGTAAAAATATTTCAGGCTGGCAGTTAAACATAAAGGATTCGGGCGGTCGACTGTTAAGGAATATTTCGGGCAGCAATAATCCGCCGGAAAAAATTATTTTTGACGGAAAGCAGAACTCAGGAATATATATGAAAGAAGGCACTTATAATGCTGAAATAAAGGTAACATATTTGAGCGGGAAATCCCCGACAGGGACTTCTCCGGATTTCAGTATTGACTTGTCATCAGCAGATGCCAGGGTAAAGGTTGATAATCCCGTCTTCTCGCCGAATGGCGATGGAAAGAAGGATACTGTAATAATCAGCCAGGAATCCGGCGATACTGCTGAATGGAATGCAGAAATAAGGGACAGTTTCGGGACCGCTGTAAAAAGTTTTCAATGGCATGATAAAATACCGGGATCGGTCACATGGGACGGGAGAAACGAGAGCGGGAAAACCGTAAATGACGGTGAATACTATTACATTCTTGAATCAATTGACAATGCCGGAAACAGATCAAGTTTTAAATCTTCCGCCATAATCAAAAATACCCAGACAACCGAAGTGCTTCTTTCAATGAAAAACAATTCATTTTCCCCAAATGACGACGGTTCAGGTGAATATATAAGTATTAATGCAGGTCTCGGCTATAAAACGGGAGTGGTCAGTTATAAATTTTCCATCCTTGATTCAAAAAACAAGGAAGTATTTTCACTCAGCAAAAATAATGCGATACCCGTTGAATTTACCTGGAACGGTAAGGATTCTTCAGGCCGGACGATGCAGGACGGTACATATAAGGCGAAACTGGAAGTGGAATATGAGCATGGAAATATCGGAACAGGAGAATCCGAAAATATTTTAATTGATACAGCATATCCTGAAGCCGAAATATCTACAGTTTACCTTCTTTTTTCTCCGGACGGCGACAGCAATAAGGACAGAATAACAATAAATCAGAAAACATCGAAGGAAAGTCTGTGGGAAGGTGAAATTTACAATAATTCCGGAAATCTTATGTACTCTGAATTCTGGCAGGGGTCAGCCGGTGATTTTGACTGGTCAGGTAATGATAAGAAAGGAAATGTAGTTCCCGATGGGAAATACTACTATATTCTCAGCTGCACTGATGATGCGGGTAACAAGAAAATAGTAAGACTTGACAATATTGAAGTTGACAACAGAAAGCCTTATGTATATACAAATTTTTCGGAAGATGCCTTCAGCCCGAACGGTGACAGATTAAAAGACTTTGTAGATATCACTTTTTACGCAAGTATGTCAGACAATATAAAAAAATGGCGTGTTGATATTTATGAAGAAAATTATAACAAGGTAGTACAGTCGCTTGAAAGTGAACCTGGCCAGAGCCTACCTCCAAAAATCGAATGGGATGGTACTGCATCCAACGGAGCAGTTATCGACGGCTTATTTAAAGCAAGACTTATCGTTCAGTACGAAAAGGGAAATCTTGTCGAAGTTATTTCACCAAAAGCAGTACTGCTGGACACGAAAGCGCCGGATGCTGATATAAAGCTTTCAGCACAGCCGTTTTCTCCTGACGGTGACGGAATTGATGACGAACTTTCAATAACTATCATTCCATCGGATGATCCGAGCGGTATTAAGGACTGGAATGTTAAAATTTATGATCCGGTAGGGAATCTGTTCAGAAGCTTTTCGGGGAAAGGGAAACCGGAAAAACCGGTAATCTGGGACGGTTTGTCAGATGACGGTGAACTGGTCCAGTCTGCCGAAGATTATCCTGTAGTAATTGAAATAAGGGACAATCAGAATAATGTTCAGATTGTTGAAGGATATTCATCAATAGATGTTCTTGTAATAAGGGAAGGAGACAAACTTTATATCAGAATATCAAGCATCACATTCGCGCCGGATTCGGCTGATTTTAAAAATGTTGACAAGGAGAAGGCCGAAAGGAATGACAAGACTATAAAGAGACTTGCTGAGATATTCAAGAAATATTCAAATTACAGCATTATTATAGAAGGTCATGCTGCAAGTGTTTACTGGAACAATCCTTCGCGGTATGAAAAAGAGGAAAAGGAGGAACTGATACCGCTTTCGAAGGCAAGGGCTGAAGCAGTGAAAAAAGCGCTTGTTGCGCTTGGTCTTCCGTCCTCGAGGATAACTACAGAGGGAATAGGCGGAAGACAGCCGGTTGTTCCTCACAGCGATACTGAAAACAGATGGAAGAACAGAAGGGTTGAGTTTATACTAATCAAACAGTGATAAATTTGACTTCGCATATATGAATTATTAGTATTAATTAAGAAAGTAAAACGGGAGGTATCCATGGAAGTTCCTCCAAAAAGTTACCGCCGGTTCTGCCGGCAGTAACAGGTTTTTCATTTCAACGGGCTGCTGTTTTATCAGACAGCCCATATTTTTTATTGACATTTACTTCAATATACAATATATTATATATAGGAAAATCAATAATAATGGTCCGTCACCAAAGATCTGGTGCATAAAAGCCAAGAGCGGACCTGCAGGAGCAGACTATGGCAAAAAAACTGACAAAACAGGATTTCATAAATGATATTTTTGATTATGAAAATGAAACCGAATGGAAATTCAAGGGAGATCTTCCTGCAGTAATTGATTTTTATGCAGACTGGTGCGGTCCCTGCAAAATGGTCGCGCCTGTAATTGAACAGCTTTCCGAGGAATATTCAGGAAAAATCAATTTTTACAAGATAGATACAGAAGCGGAACAGGAACTGAGTATTGCATTCGGGATACAGAGTATTCCCTCGCTTTTATTCATACCAAAAGACGGCAAGCCGCAGATGACTGCCGGAGCATTGCCGAAGGGTTCGCTTAAGCAGATTATTGATAAAGAATTACTGTAAAACCGGCTTAAGCTCCGGGAAATAAGAAATATTTCCCGGTATTTTTTATGATGTATTTCAATTATCAGATATCTGTTATGTTTTCATAATATACAAATATGTTGTCTTTTTTTTTATTATCTTATATATTGCGATAATCCGACATTCGAGGTGATTTTATGAAAAGGACTGATATGCTCAGAAAAGAGCGGGAACTGAAAAAAGCACAGAAAAAAATGGATAAAATCGTCCGCGAGCCCGGAAAGGAAATGTCGGTAGGTGATTATATAAATGATCTTTCTTTGTTGTTCTTTTATGATCAGACGAAAATATACAATATTGACTCAGATGAAAAGATACTTGAACTGCTGGAAGAAATGAAAATGGATATGGATGAAAAGAACTGGGACAATATCATAAGAAAAGCAGTCAAGAAAACCGGGATTACTGAAAAGGAAATTGCTGTAGAACAGCTGAAAAGTCTTCTATAAAATACCCAAAGCTATATTTACCATATCAAGAAAAGTCTGCTCACGTTCCTTTGATGTTGTTGAACTTCCGTCTGCAAGAGAATCGCTGACTGTAAGAATTGATAATGCCCTGACTCCGGCTTTTGCACATAGTGTGTATAAAGCTGATGATTCCATTTCAACGGCAAGAACATTATACGAGGCCCAGAGTTTCCAGCTGTCAGGATCATCCTGATAAAAAGTATCTGTCGCAAGGATCCCTCCGGCATGAACAGGAATATCCATTTCTTTTGATTTGATATATGCCTTGCAAAGCAGATCAAAATCCGCACATGGAGCAAAATCGCAGTTGTTGAACCTGAGACGGTTCATGGATGAATCTGTGGAGGAAGTCATTACAAGCACGATATCCCTGACTTTTATGTTCTTTTGAAAAGAACCGCACGAACCGATTCTGATAATGGTTTTCACATTATATTCATTAATCAGCTCACTGACATAAATTGATAGCGACGGAAGCCCCATTCCGCTTCCCTGGACACTTATTTTTCTGCCATTGTAAATACCGGTATAACCAAGCATACCCCTGACAGAATTATACTGAACGGAGGCTTTCAGGATATTTTCGGCAACATATTTTGCCCGCAGCGGATCTCCGGGCAGTAATACTGTGTCTGCAATGCTGTCATTTTCAGCATTAATATGGATACTCATAATGTTCCTCCATCTGCTTTAATGATTATGCTACGGTGCCATAACAGGAATTCTTTTTCGGCTGAGGAATTATTGCCTTTGCAATCAGCCATTACTCTGAACACCGGTTCAGTTCCTGATCCGCGCATCCAGATAAAACAGATATCATTGCCGTTGGAATCGTAGAAAATAATTTTAAAACCGCCTGTTGCATTACCGGTTCTGTTTCCGAAACCTGGCAACTCGCCGGTTTTTTCATAGTTAAAGACTTTGAAAGAGATAATTCCGTAAGTGTTTTTTAATTTGTCTTTTTTTTGTTCCCATTCTGATTTAAATATTTCTTCGTATCGCATTTTAAGATCTTTTTGACTGCTTTCAATATGAATTTTTGCTTCTTCTTCAAAGGCGCTTGTGGTTGTATAAACAGGAAGCGATGATATGATGTCATCAAGAGAAAAATTATCATGATATTTTTCAGGCTGACCGGAAATAATGCACCATCTATGAAAATAGTTTTTATATTTTTCTGACAAAGGAAAAAGCAGAAATTTAAGAATAGACAGAATGGTATTAATAGGATCCCGTACAGTGGAGGGAAGGGTAATATTGCCGCCGTTTGAGCCCTCTCCGATTATTCTGACCGAATAACCTTCTTTTAAAAGCATTTCGGCCTTGTTTACAACATTTGCCTCTCCTGTTTCAACTCTGAATATTCTGCAGCCAAGAAGTTCGGCAATTCTGTCAATTCTGTTGGAAGTCGGACCATTTACAACAATTGCTTTTTTAGTGATATTCTCCGGAAGAAAAAGCAGTTCAGCAAGAACAGCAAAAGCAAAGACCTGCTGGGCTTCAAGTATGACGGCCTTGTTTTCAATAAGCGAGAAATAGACGATATTACCTCTGTCTCCGTCATTGTCAGGAACATATCCGAGGATATATGAAGGATCCTCTTTATGCATTTTTTCAAGAAGTTCCCTGCAGAGATCAAGTGCTGCACCTTCAGGTAAAATGCGGTGAACAATTTCACCGGGTTTATTATTAAAAAAGCTGTTTTTAACAGAAAGATAATCGAGCAGGGACCTGTCAGGTGAAAGACTTCTGGCGCTTCCGTTCAACTCGCCGATTATTGATATTTTTTTTAACCTGGCGGCCTTTTTCAGTTTCCGTGCGAATTTTCCCGACTTAAAATAACCCGGACTGCCTGCAGCTGTTTCAAGTATAAACCGGAAATAAGCCTTATATGATGACAGCTTGTGTCTGCGTGAATTCAGATAAA
>CAZKOK010000051.1:0-12519 GCA_964554355.1 uncultured Spirochaetia bacterium
TTTTTATGAATACCATGACCACCTGACTCAATTGCCCAACCGCGAACTTTTTTTATCAAGGCTGGAAATGGAAATGCGGGGCGCCAGACGACGGGGAAAGTATCTGGCCGTACTCTGCATCGGTCTTGACCGTCTGAAAGCGGTAAACGAGATTTACGGCCCGTCAAACGGTGACATGATACTGAAAGACTTAAGCTATTCGCTGAAAACCCTTTACAGGAATGATGATTTTATCAGCCGTTTTGAAGGAGATAAATTCATGGTATTGCTGGCCGATCTGAAAAGTTCGGAGCATGTCATACACATTGTAGACAAGACGCTTAACGTTTTCAGAGAGCCTGTTGCGGTATGCGGTGATGAAATAACCCTGTCAGCCAGCATCGGGGTAAGCATCTATCCATCCGACGGCAAAACAGCAGAGAGTCTGACGAAAAATGCCGAAACAGCCATGTTTATGGCCAAGGAAAAACATCGCGGCGGTTATCAGCTTTTTGATCAGGGCATGCATGACATAATTGAAAACAAATTCCGTCTTACGCAGGAAATGATTGATGGAATTGAAAAAAATGAATTTGTTCCCTATTATCAGCCCAAAGTCGATTCCAACGGCGTTCTTGCGGGAATGGAAGCTCTTGTGCGCTGGAACAATCCGAAACGGGGCATGCTTATGCCTCTTGAGTTTATCGGTCTGGCTGAAAGCAACGGGCTGATAGTTGATATCGGTTATCAGATGATAAAAAAAGTATGCTGCCAGATAAAAGAATGGGAGAACAAAGGTTCTGCGGACATTCAGGTGGCTGTAAACCTGTCGCCTGTTCAGTTCCAGCAGTCTGACCTGATTCCGAAAATAAAGCAGACCCTTAAAGAAACAGATACTCCGTCTTCCTGCCTTGAGTTTGAAATTACAGAATCCGGAATAATCCAGAATGAAGACCAGGCTATTGAAAAACTGCGGGAACTGTTAAATATAGGCGTTGATATTGCAATTGATGATTTCGGGACAGGATATTCATCACTTTACAGGCTTCAGGATTATCCTGTAACAAGACTTAAAATCGACAAATCATTCATGGAAAAAATACATTCAAATCCGAAAACATCAACAATTACAACAAGCATAATCCAGCTGGCTCATAAACTCGGGTTCAAGGTTGTGGCCGAAGGAATAGAACACCACAGACAATTCAAACTGCTAAAATCACACCTCTGTGATTATTTTCAGGGCTTTTTCTTCGATCAGCCGCTGCATCCCGAGGTAATTGAAAAAAACTGGCTGTTTATGAATCCATAACCACCCGTTCGCTTCGCTTACTCGATGAACACAGATAAACACGGATTTAATAAACACAGATAGTTATCTGTGTTTATCTAACGAAGCCGAAGGCGAAGTGGGTGGTTATAATTCGTCTTCAAGGATCCTGTATCCTTCTTCCAGATCACGGGAATATTCCTCGAGTTCCTCGGCTTTTTTTCTGGCTGTGTTAAGTACAGACATATGGGTCGATAGGTCTTCGAGCATTAAAATGTCCATTTTCATTTTTTCAAGAGCCGACAAAGTCGATTTAATCCTCATCTGTATAAGTTCCTCTTTCTCGGAAAGGATATTGAACGACTTTATCTGCTTGTCCAGATGTCCTTCCGCATTCAGGTATTCCTGCTTAAGGCTTTCTGTGGTTACAGTTTCCAGACGTTTGCGGATTTTGTCTTTTTCCCTGTAAAATGAATCGACATCATATGTTTTTAAAAGAACACTGTATTTTTCAGCCTGGGTCCCCAGCACCCTTATTGCTTCTGAATACTGGTCAAGGATCCGGGTCATTTCGGGCACCATTGCTTTCTGGTCGGGAGAAGCTTTTCCCAGCGCATTTATTATTTCCGATTTAAGCTTCAAAGCCTGGATATATTCTTTCGGCCCGCTGGCCTCGTCTTTAATAAGGGCTTTCCGCGGGACACCCCTCATAATTCTTTTAAGCTTGTCCCTGATCGATGCCTGGATTGCACCCTGCACCGCTGCATGAATGGCCAGAGGAACGCCAAGCGACGCAGCCACTATAAGAAACCACGGAGTTCCAAATCCCGAGTAAAAGTTCATCAGCAGACAGAACGCTGATACCGCCGCAGAAGCCGCAGCATGCATTCCAATACCCCTTTTGGAGTTCATGTATTTCTCAAGAGTCTGGAGCTGTTCGGGAGAAAGATAATCAAAGCGGTCGATTTCCGTTTTTTTGTTTTTAAATACCTTATAAGCAGCCCAGTGCATAAAAAGACCAATACCCCATGCCCCAAGAGGAATTGGAAACCAGGCAAAACTGATCGATGTAAGCATATTAATGGCAAAAAGAAATCCGTTTACCGCACCGAAAACCGATGCATGTATACGAAATCCGCTTTTCAGTCTTTCAAGTTTCCGCTGCAGGACATCCTTGATCCTGGCGAAATATTTTTTTCTGCCGGCATTGTCTTCCGAAGTTTCAACCTTTGCGTGCTCTAATCTCTGCGCCCTTTGTTTTATTTCATTTTTAATCGAACCAGGTACCGGCGGATAAAATCTCCCGGCCTTTTCAAACGCCCCTTCAACCATATTTCTGGCTTTTTCCCGTATCCTGTCCTGGACCTGAACGAGTCTTTCCTGTATCTTTTCGGCACGTTCCTTTCCGGCCATTTCCGCAAAACCGTCAGGTGTATATTCATCCGCATAAAGCGATTCCTGGGTCCCGGGGGTACTGTCTTTTTTGTTAAGAAGGTGGTCTCCGGGAGCTTCGAGGCTTTTCACGGATGGGTCTATTTCAAATACATGAACGTCCTTGCTTATGTTTTTCAGGTCAACTTTTCCAAGATTCCTGACCGTAAGGCCGAGTTTATTTTCCACCAGCGAGTAAACTTCCCGTGAAATAATAATCTTTCCCGGATATGCAAGCCCCTGCAGTCTGGAAGCAATGTTTATGGCTTCACCCATTGCATCGTTTTCATAAAAATAGACGTCGCCAAGATAGATGCCTATGCGTAACAGCAGAGGGTGGTTTTTAACGTCCCGGTTAACAATCTGCAGTCCATTCTGGATTTCCACGCAGCAGAGGACTGCTTCGTTTGTATTGTTAAATGCTACAAGAAAGGCATCTCCGATTGTCTTGATTACTTCACCGCCGTGTTTGTCAACCAGTGAATAGATAAGATCGTTATGGGCCTTTACCAGGTCAAGGGTCCCTTTTTCATCCTGCTCCATCATTTTGCTGAAGCCTGCAATATCGGTAAAAACAACTGCCGACAGCCTGTGTTCTTTTTCTTTCATATGAATTTACAATAGAGCCCACACCCTTGTCTGTCAAGGAGATTGTTGTTTCCGGACAACCCCGGCAGGCGTCAGCGATCGCTGGCACCTACATATCTGCTTTGCAGAGTACTCATCTCTGCGGTTCTATAAACAAACAAGTCTTTTGAAGGGTCCTCTTGCAATGTCCGCCTTTTCAGGTTTTAATACATTATGGCTAAAGACAAACAGACCTTTGTCTGCAGGGAATGCGGGCATACTGAATCAAAATGGCTTGGTCGCTGCCCGGACTGCGGCGGATGGAATACGCTGGAGGAATATACTCATAAGTCGGAAAGCAAGGCTGCCCGATCGCAGACCCTGGCTGAAGTAAAAACCGATAAAAAGGAAAGGGTCCTCTGCGGAATTGAAGAGATGGACAGGGTCCTGGGAGGCGGTCTGGTACCGGGCTCTGCTGTTCTTCTGGGAGGCGAACCCGGGATCGGCAAATCCACGCTTATCATGCAGCTTGCCGAAAAATCCGGACTTAAGACCGTGTACATTTCCGGAGAAGAAACTGCCACGCAGCTTAAGGAAAGAAGCCGGCGTCTGAAGATTGCAGGCGGGGACATTCATCTGGTCTGCGAAACAAGCCTTCCTTCGGTACTTAAAACGCTTGATAATATCAAACCGGGACTGGTAATCCTTGATTCAATACAGACCATAATTGATCCGGACACCGGCAGTGTTCCGGGAACTGTCAATCAGCTTAAACTGTGTACGCTTACGGTAACACATTGGGCAAAACAGAATTCGGCTGCACTTTTCTGCGTGGCCCATGTAACAAAAGAAGGAACCATCGCCGGACCGAAGGTTATCGAACACATGGTGGATACGGTCCTCTACTTTGACCGGACCAGTGATGATACGCGTTTTCTGCGTTCGGTAAAAAACAGATACGGCCCCACCGACGAAATCGGACTGTTCACAATGACTGCTGAAGGCCTGAAGGAAATAAGGGACCCGCGGTTTTTCATAGAAAAACGCCAGCAGGCACTTCCGCCCGGAATTGCCTTTGTGCCTGTATTCGAGGGCTCACGGGTTTTTCTTGTAGAGATACAGACCCTGCTCGTGCCCGCAAAGAGTTCATTTTCGAGGGTCTATTCGGACAGGATCGATTCGGCAAAGGTCTCCAGAATTGCGGCTGTGCTTGAAAAACAGTTTTCGATGAATTTCTCCGATCAGGACATCTATGTCAACGTGGCCGGAGGGATCCGTATTAATGAAACGGCAAGTGACCTTGCCCTTGCGGCGGCGCTTTATTCCGGACGCACCGATCTGGCTCTTCCATCATCATGGGCATTCTGCGGGGAAATCAGCCTGGCCGGAGAAATACGGCATGTATCGCATCTCGGCAGACGCATGAAGACCACCGCGGAACTGGGATTTTCACATCTGGTCTGCCCGTCAACCGAAGAAAAGGGCATTGACATTACCCTTATGCAGACAAATCATATAAAGGAAGTTTTTTCAATTATATCCAAAGCGGCAACTGATTAGCCGATAATACTGGCCAGCCCTGTGAATGAGCCAATCAGGCTGCCCAGGGATATGGTAATCATAACAACAAGAGCATGCGTCATTCTGTTCCTGTAAAATCCTTTTAATGTCAGAATATCATCATACAGATTTTCAAAGTCAAGAACGCGTGGTTTTCTTATAATGCTCTGCATTACCCCGCAGACAATTCCTGTTCCCATAAAAGGATTCAGGCTGAATATAGGGGCCAGCGGAAATGATGCAATTATAACAAGGGGATGGGCCAGACCGATAACGGCCCCGATTACTGCCAGAACGCCGTTGTATACAATCCACTTAAGCGCCTTGTCCAGCGCCGATTCCCACCCTGCAGTAGCAAATCCGTATCCGATAATACCAAGCACAGCCGCAGGAATCAGCCATGGTATAATTTTCCCGATAATGCTTTTCTTTGGAATTATTTCAATATCATCAACAGCGGCACTGCATTCTTCAGCATAAAGCTTCTCAAGCCAGCTCACGATCCCGTTTGCATGACCCGCTCCGACTACGGCGACGGTTTTCTTTCCCGGTGCTGTAAAAATCTTCGCTGCAAGATACCTGTCCCTTTCATCTATAAGAACGCTTTTTATGGAAGGAAGATATTTGGCCATCTCTTCCATCATCCCCTCCATTGCCGATTTCTTTTTGAGTTCTTCGATGTCTTCTTCGGTCAGTTTTTCCCGGCTGAAAATAGAGCTGACAAGAACAGCCAGCAGCTTGTTCTTGTTCCACAGGCTTGATTTGTTCCAGGCCCTGCGCAGGGTCACCTGAATCTCACGGTCGGCCAGCGTAAAAGGAATGTTAAGATCCTCCGATTTTCTGATGGCTGCCTTCATTTCCCCGCCGGTGGCAAGACCGAGATCGGCCCCGATTCTTTTCTGATATGATGCGAGAACCAGATTGGCCAGCAGCAGAAATCCTTTTTTCTGCCTGATGACCTGATAGATATTGGTGGCCTTCCAGTTTGCGCCTTCGGTCATGGTCTTGTATCTTGCCGCATCCAGTTCCATGCAGACATGGTCCGGTTTTTCATTTTCAATTACCGAATTTACTTCATCAACGCTTGTACCTGATATATGGGCAGTTCCCACAAGTATTATTTCCCTTTTTCCGAGGTGAATCCTGGTTATGGTATCGCTTTCCTGCCTGACACTGATTTTAGTCTCACTCATTAATTTATTCCCGCCTTTTCAAGTTCAAATTCCGCCAGTTTATATTCCATTAAACCGATCTGTTCGCTTTCCCGCACTTCTTCAAAATACTTAACAGCCAGAGAAGCATTCCCGAGGTTCTGATAGACAGCCGCCAGATAAAACAGGGCGCGGGCCCTCTCCTTGATGTCTGCTGTTTTTGTTATGTAGTTAATAGCATAACCGTCATAACCCTTTTCTATCATTGCCCTGCCCACATGATAGTATGCGCTTTCCTTGCTTTTTCTCCCGATATAATTCTGGATGAATTTCTCTGTCTCTTTCGGATTGCTTCCGCGCAGCCCGCAGAGACCGGCCATCAGTGCAAAGCCGTCATCCTGTTCTTTTGAATATGCTTTCTGAAAATAAAGAGCAGCATTATCCCATTGTTCATCAAAATAATAAAGAATGGCTGCAGGAATGTATGCATAATAGTAATCCGGCTTGTTTTCCAGAACAAATTCGTAATCGCTTAATGCTGTATCATAATCCTTAATTGCATCATTAATCTGCGCACGGTAAAGATATGCATAAAAATAATCCGGGTTCAGTTCAATTGCCTTGCTGAAATCTTCAAGAGCTGTTCTGAAATCGCCCATCATTGTCTGCTGCAGCTTTCCTCTGTCGATATAAAACCAGTAATAATCGGGCATTAATTCAATCGCTTTCGTAAGATCCCTGTCTGCATTTACATAGTCGCTTTTTTCAGAATAAGCACTGGCCCTTTCAGCATAAGCCAGAGCATTTCCGCTGTCATTTTCAATTGCCTTGTTAAGATATCCCATGGCAGCGTCTGTTTCGCCCTGAACAAGAAGGGTTCTTCCCATTCCAAGCTGGGCGTATGCATTATCAGGATCAATTTTCAGACTTGCCTGAAAAAATATTTTTGCCTGATTGTATCTTCTGTTGGCAAGATAAAAGTCGCCGGTTGCGGCCTGTGCCAGGCTGTTTTCCGGATCGATTTCCAGGATATTTTTCAGAATAGTCAGCTGGGCATCCATATTACCGTTTATGCCTTCTATTATTGCCTTGTTCATAAGAGCTTCAACATTTTCAGAATCATTTTCCAGAATGCTGTCAAGTTCGTTTTCGGCCTTTTCATACTCGCCGCTTGATATAAGGAGTGAGGAATATAAAAGTACCGCATCCTCTTCACTCCTCTCTTCTTCCGAAAGCCTGAACATCTGTTCGGCTGCTTTTGCATAGTCTCCGCTTCCGACAAGGGTTTCAACTGCTTCCATTACAGGCAAATCATCATATGCATCCTGAACAGCGTTTTCATCTGTCACAGCAGTTTCCCCTGCATCTTCATTTGTTTCGGGTCCGGATTTACATGAAAATATGAAAATAATCACTGCAAATACTATAATAAATGTCTTATTCATTATTTCCCCCGGTTTATCAGGATTTTACCGATATACCTTTTCATTTTTTCCGCATGTTGTTGCAACTTTATATTCCACTTGCTAAAATAACTCATTCTTATTGAGGGATCAAGATGGCACCCACTGCAATAAAAAAAGGATACATACTTATTCCGGTTTTTTACCTGATATTAAGCATATCATTCCTTGTTCTGCATTTTACAGAAAATAATACCGCTGTTCCTGCAAAAGATACTATTTTTGTTCTCGATTGGGAAGCCTTGTCCGGTTTTTACGGTAAAGAGGACACCCTCGGATCCGCTGCCCTGCAGAGCGGAGGCCTGTCCTTTGTATTTTCAAAAGAATACCCTCTGTTATTATCCGACGGCAGCGGAAATGAAACAGAAGTCCTCCCCATATCATTTTCCGGCGGCGAAAAAAGCATATCGATCCTGTTTGAAAATGAAATGATACTTAACCTTCAGGCAGATAAGAATAATGAGGATATTTTCAGTATTTCATTTGAAATGATCCCGGACAGAACAGCTTCAATAATCCGGATTCCCGTTGCCTCAGATTCGCCTCTGTCTGTCCAGAGTATTATTCCGGCTGTGTATTACGACTCGCCGGCCGGAACAACAATAATTCTGCCCGACAGCGCATCAGTCTATGACCCTGAAACCGGCCATCTTGTACTGGCTGCAGATAAAAGCAGTTTTCAGGTTATTCAGCTTGATAAAACAATTGACCCGCTTGTTTACTGGTTTACTTCTGATGGTTATTTTACAAGCCGGACCGAATATGACCAGGCCGTCAAACAGTTTATTGATAAAACATATGCCGGATTGGCCGATTACCGCTGGGTCGAGAACCGGGTTGACTGGGGAATAAAACCTTTTGAAGAACAATCCCTGACTGTTTTTATGGCGGAAAACCTGAAAAGAGGGCGGCTTGATGAATTCAGTACACGCATGGAAGCCACATATAAAACAAGACAATATTATACCGGAGTTTCGTCGGCCTTTTTCTTCGGAAATATTATCAGCCAGTTTGATGGCACAGTCAGAGTCATAAACAATAAAATCAGCGATCTTGCATACCGTGCTTCCAGAAGAGATATGTCCCTGTTTGAAAACGAAGATCTTGTCATTTATATGAAATCCATTCATGCAGACAAACTTAACAGCAATACCGCTGCTTTTCTTGACAAGCTTAAGGATTCATACAAACCTGACCTTGTTTCGCTTACTGCAATTCTGGAGATTTACCTTAACCTGGATAAAATCAAAGGCCTTGAAAAAGTAAATTTCAATCCTTTCAAAACATGCATTGACAGCTATCTTCTTCCGGATATTACACATGAAAGCGGAACCATTCAGTTCAGACAGAATGCAGACAGCCGCCTGCTGATCCGTACCGGTCTGGTACTTGCCGGGCTGGGTGAAAAAGAAGGAAATGAACTGCTTGCGTCTATCGGACGGGATTTGATAATTCAAATTCTGTCATCTGCAGATAAAAGCGGAATTCTTCCGGAAGAAACAGGTCCATCAGCAGACAGCGGGAATAAAATATTCCCGGAATTTGTATATCCGCTGTTTTCAGACAGGTTTTATCCAAAACAGACAAGAAAGGACAATATTCAGGTTTATTCACTCTGCGGTACAGAAATCACAAAAAAGGGAGATTCAGTAGTGTTTGAATTCAGCGGCATTAAAAATCTCTCCCATAATATTGTAATTGAAGGGCTTGGAAGCGTATCTGATGTAATAATTTACGGAGAATCATCCGAACCCGCCCCGGATTTTCAGTACAGGGAAACAGGCGGATGGTTTTACGATAATGACCGTGACATTCTGTATCTGAAAATAAGACATAATTCTGAAAAAGAAACGCTTTCTGTCTTTTTTTAGCTGTGCCGGTTTTTCAGTTCCCTGAAAACATCATTGAAATCCATATCAAGAGACCTGAAAAGAACTATCATATGGTAAACCAGGTCGGCGGCCTCATATACCGTTTCATCCATGTCTCTGGCCAGAAGAAGCTCAACTGCCTCTTCTCCCGTTTTTTTCCTGATTTTGTCCGGGCCTGAACTGAACAGGTGTGTCGTATATGACCCTTCCGGCATTTCTTTCTGTCTTTCTTCAATAAGCAGAACAAGTTTTTCAAGAATATCACTGTCCGGCAGTCCGCTGTTTTCTGTTTTTGTGTTTCCGGAGTTATTCTGAATCTTCGGTTTGTCCTGTCTGCCTGAATTGCCGAAATCAGCACATGCTTCGTACCATTTGTCTTTTTCAGCAACACTTATAAGGGTACATACTCCGGTATACGGCAGGACCTTACCATCCTGTTCATTAATACACCATAATTTGTTGCGCTCAATGCTTTTGCTGTGGCCTTTCGGGTTCTGGAAAACCAGGTCGGCAACATTGCCGTTTTCATCAAATATTATAAGCGGTTTCTGCATAATTTCCTCACCGGACCAGTATAACAGCCGGCCGGAATGGGAGCAAGATACACACATCCGAAAATAACCCGCCTGCGCCCTGATTATTACGCATAAGTCTTTTCTATCGTGATTGACAGCATTTCTGATATACGGGCTTTTTGGTTGGTTTCTCACAAAGAGCACGGAGGATTAAGAGATCACGGAGTTTTCTGTTTATTTTGGAAAATATATAAAAAACATTAATTTTATTTCTCTGTGTACTCCTTTTCACTTCGTGCCCTCCGTGTGCTAAAACCCGATGAATCTGATTACTAAATAAATTTCTGCAGTTGATTTTAGCGGAATGCATCTGTAATATGAGAATATGAAATACGAACTTGAAACCATTCCTATCTGGGACAGTTATAATGAAGATACTGAATGTCCTGTATGCTTCCTCAAAAAGAAAGCCGAATAAAATTACCATGATTTTTTCCTCGGCAATTCGTTGATGGTGCCGGAAATGAGGATCAAGGTAAATGCAACCGGATTCTGTCCGGAACATTATACAAAGCTGCTGGTATCCAGGGACAACCGGCATGGTCTGGGGCTTATTACCCATACTCATTTTGTTGAAAAAAAGAACGCGTTCAATAAAAAAATAAAATCATTTCTGTCTGATTCAAAAAAGAAAAACTCCACTAAATTTCTTCAGGATCTTTCCTGCATGCTGCGCCGGGAGAATTCAAAATGCATGATCTGCGACAGGATCGGCTATACGCTTAAAAGATATGTATTCACAATTGTATATCTTTGGAAAAAAGACCCTGAATTCAAAAAGAAATTTGAAGAATCCAAAGGTTTCTGCATGCCTCATCTTGCAGATGTTCTGGATATGGCCAGAGAAGTCCATTCACCGCAGCTGGCTGCGGAATTTGCAGACAAGGCCATCAGCCTCTGTTCCGAAAATTTTGAGAGACTCGACAGGGAAGTTTTCTGGTATACCCAGAAGTTTGATTATCAGAACAATGACAAACCGTGGGGTACCTCAAAAGATGCCCTTCACCGCACCATACAGAAACTAACAGGTATTTTCCATAAGGATGAATAAAAAACCAGCCGGAACCATCAGGAGCCGGCCCGATTGCCGGCAGGCTTCCGGTATATTTAAATAAAGGACCAATATATGAAAAAATTGTTTATCGTATTTTTTTCGTTTCTGCTTCTTTTTAATACATGCACAACATCACAGACAACCCGGATTACCGAAACAAAACAGCAGGCGGCCGTACAGAACCTGCTGCCGACAGACCCGGAATTAACACTCGGCACGCTTGATAACGGACTGACATATTACATCCGCGAAAACGGTAAGCCGGAAAACCGCAGCGCATTATGGCTGGCTGTAAAAGCCGGATCTGTCAACGAAGATGACGACCAGAAAGGTCTTGCCCATTTTACCGAACATATGGCTTTTAACGGAACCGAAGATTTTCCAAAGGATGAAATCATCCGCTATCTGGAAAGCACAGGAATGAAATTCGGACCGGAGATAAATGCCTATACCGCTTTCAATCAAACGGTCTTCATGCTGGAGATCCCGATGGACAATCCGCAGTTTCTGGAAGAAGGAATGCATATCCTGAGTCAGTGGGCTTCGGCTGTCAGTTTTGATCCGGTCGAAATAGACAAGGAACGCGGGGTTATATATGAGGAATGGCGCTCGGGCCGCGGAGCGCAGCGCCGTCTTCAGGAAGAGCATCTGCCCGTAATCTTTTCCGGATCCAAATATGCCGACCGCCTGCCGATCGGCGATATGGATATTGTAAAGAATTGTGAATATGAGAGACTGACCCGCTTTTACAATGACTGGTACAGGCCTGACCTGATGTCAGTCATCGCAGTAGGTGATTTTGACAGGGACCTTGTCGAAGAGCTGATAAGGAAATATTTTTCACCCATCGAAAATCCGGAAAATCCCCGTCAGTTTGACGAAGTGTCTGTATCCGGTGAATCCGATATTCAGGTAAATATTGCTTCCGATCCCGAAGCCCTCTACCCGGTTTTTGAATACTTCCGCAAACGTCCCGATTCTGAAGTACAGGACCTGGACGCATACCGCTCCAGAATAAATTTCTGGCTGATAATGGACATGATAAATAAAAGACTTGCTGAATTCAGTGAAAAACCGGAAAGCGGTGTCCTTTATTCAGAATTCAGTGAAGATCTTCTTGTTCCGGGAGTACGTTCATCGGAAATCGTCTGGGTCCCGTCAAATGATATGATTATGGAAGCAGGCAGGGCTGTTCTGACTGAATTTGAAAAGGCCCGCCGCTACGGCTTTACAAAATCGGAACTTGAAAGATCAAAAAGCGAACTGCTCAGTGTTTTCAGGACAAATTACAATGAAAGAGAAAATATGGATTCCTCATATTATCTTCAGAAGTGCCTGAACAATTTCCTGTCCGGGCTGGAACTTTCATCCATCGAATGGAAATGGGAATACATACAAAAAACTCTTGATGAAATTGATACAGAGGAAACAGCAGGAAACTCGGAAGGATTGTTTAATGAAAAAAATAATGTTCTGCTTGTCAGCATTCCCGACTCGCTTCTGAATATAATGCCTGATGAAAACACACTGCTTGCGCTTATTGATGATGTAAGAAACTCGGGTATAGAAGCCCCGCAGGAAGATTTTGCAGATCTTTC
>CAZKOK010000052.1:0-12480 GCA_964554355.1 uncultured Spirochaetia bacterium
TTAAACGGAAGCCCCAGGGCCCCGCCGAAGGTCCCTCCGGGTATTCCAAAGCTTAAAGCAGCGGACAGCACCGGTATAATAATAAAATAGTTCCCCGAAACGGCCAGCCTTTCCCCGAACAGCAGAATGACAGACACATACAGCGCTGTAGTAATGAAAAGACTGAGGAATTTGTGTCTGATAAAAATCCGGTAATGTATTTTACCGGGCAGACGTTCATATACCGGCCGGCTGTTCATCCTGCGGACAGATGAATCCATTTCTGTTCTGCTTACCATTTTAACCTTACGCATATAATATAGGGGCTTGATCCATTATTAGTCTGAATCGCCCCCGCCGTCAATACGCAGATTCGGTTATACGGCAAAATAATTCCGCTGTAACCGGAAAAGGCCTTCATTACAATGAATCAGGGGCAAAAAAAGTTGAGAAAATTCAATTTTCACTTTATCATAAGTCTTTGGATATGGAGGGTAAAATGAAAGTAATTCTAAATCTAAATGAAAGGAATAAAAAAGTCTCAGCGCTGTTTTTGCTGCCGGCAATAATTATTGCAGTATCGATATCAGCCTGCGGATCATCAGCGAAACCGGCCCCCGTGCCCGATCAGGAACCTGAACAGAAGCCGGAAAGAGTAGTTCTGGAAATCGAAGAGGGACTTGATCCGGAAATGGTACAGCCATGGAGAGATATCGAAGAAGATCTTCCGTCACTGGCAGAAAAATACCAGGATTATTTTTTTATTGGAGCTGCTGCCGATTACAGGTCTTTTGTGGATGAGCATACACTTCTTTTAAAGAAACATTTCAATTCCATTGTCTGCGAAAATGAAATGAAGTGGGTAAATACCCAGCCGGTCGAAGGTGAATTCCATTTTGATGTACCCGATAAAATGGTTGCATTTGCAGAAGAAAATAATATGAAGATCCGCGGACACTGTCTTGTCTGGCATGATATGCTTCCCAACTGGGTATTCAGGGGGCTGGACGGAAAGACAGCATCAAAGGACCTGGTGCTGGAAAGACTGAGAAATCACATTACGGAAGTTGTCACGCATTATAAAGGCAAGGTATATGCCTGGGACGTTGTAAATGAAGTTGTTCTCGGCTATAAAGACGATGGAACAGATTCGGGTGAAGATGCAGGACTGGCGACTGACTGGAATTACCGCAACTCAAAATGGTCCCAGATATGCGGTGAGGATTATATAATCGAAGCTTTCAGGGCCGCCCGCGCCGCAGATCCGGATGCACTGCTGTTTTACAATGATTTCTGGAACTGGCTTGACGGCAAAAGGGAATTCATAATTAATTCAATCGTAAAAAAGCTTCAGGCTGAAAATCTTATTGACGGAATCGGTCTGCAGGCCCATATGAATATAAGCGTTGCCGAGGAAAAAATGCAGAACCAGACAATGTGGCAGACACCCGAAAATCTGGAAAGAGAAATACAGGAATATGCCGCCCTTGGACTTGATGTGCATATCACTGAACTTGATGTCTCAATCTACACAAGAGATTATACTTCCTCAGACAAGTCAAGGTGGTTTAATGAACCTGAACTTAACGAAGATTATCAGGACAGACTCGCTGCCAGATATGCGGAGTTTATTGAGATGTTCCGCAGGAATGCGGATGTGATAAGCAACGTAACTTTCTGGGGAATATCAGATGACAGCACCTGGCTGTCTGAATTCAGCTCCGGCAGGCCTGACCATCCCCTGCTTTTTGACAAGCAGCTTAAAGCAAAAAAGGCTTTCTATGCTGTAATGGATTTTTAATAAATCATTCACTCAACTTGAGGCCGCTGTAATTCAGCGGCTTTTTTTATCTGAACACCCCAAAGCTTGTGTTTTTTAGGCAATCATGTGATTCAGCAGGAATCCAGAAACACAAGCTTTGGGGTATTTGGTTTTTTCTTGACTCTCCCCCTGGCGGAGACATAACAATTTGATCAAAACCAGTCAAAGAAGTAAATTATGAATCCTAAACCATTCGAAAACTGTCCGGCACTCGACGGATGCCACTGCCAGACATCATCATTCAGAAAAATATTCCATTTCAACAACTGCCCGTTAAGCGAGGAAATGATACTTGGGATCGGGGCCGGAATGGGGTTTATCTACTGGCACCAGAAAGGAACGGTACCGTTTATAGGCGCAAGAGGAAATTATAAGGATTTCTGCAAGGATATCGGCAGAAGGACCGGAGTAAAAATCAGCAATTTCAGAAAACCGGCGAAATCCGAAATATATGAATCATTGCACCAGGCGGCCGGGGCCATGCTTCATGCCCCTATATCAAATATGGGAATCAGGGGAATCAGGAAAACCAGAAAAATGATAAAAAAGTGGCCGGAAATGCTTGATGAAAAAACATTATGGGAAGCCCTTTTCAATGTCTACATTTTCATTGAATCAGGAGGCACGGGCGGCGGAAGCTTCCGCTACATGTACAGCCGGTATTTAAAGGAAGCAGCAGACATTACCGGAAATAAAACCCTGAATGCAGTTTCGGAAATGATAAACTCTTCCGGTGAAAAACTTTCAGAGTTTGCAGCCCCGTTTAAAAACAGCATGGCCGGGAAGATAAATATGGACATGATAAACAGGGCCCCTGAAATAATGAATGAAATTGCTGACATTGAGGAAGAGGCATTCGTACTGCTGGAACAGATTTGATTTTATCTCACGTGACGACGCTACGGGCGTTACAATCAGTAAATTAATGTCGGACTTCCGGGGTATCTGATGTTCAGTGAATGCCGGATCTATGGGGTCGCGCAAAGCCCGCAGAGGTTTTTCTTTTAGGAACAAAGGACTCCGGGCAGTTCGATATTCAGTGGTAATGGGGTATTGATGTAGCCCTAAATATTTTACTTTTTTCTTTAGTGATAATGGGTGTTTTTCAAATTGCATTCCAGAAAGCAACATATTTGTTTCTGATTCTGTAAAAAATACAGATTCACCAATCTTATTTTTTTGTGCTCTATTCATTGGACAATTAATCTGACATTTTAAACAATCATATAAACAGTGATGCGCATTTTTTGGTATCCATTGTGGGAATGGTTTAGAGTTTTCATTCCAATATGACAAACACTTTTCAGTATTTATCAAAAAACTATCATTTTTTATTGCATTAGTAGGACAATTTCTTAGGCAAATATTACATTTTTTACATAGTGAAGATAACTTAACATCACCCCAGTAATTATCGTCACAAGGAATATCAGAGAAATAGGCAATAAAAGAAAAATTGCTTCCTGAATCGTCGATATAACAAATATTATTACGGCCATATACTGCAAACCCGCTCTGAACGGCTAAACGTTTTAGTGGTAAGTTATCCGCTAAAACTATACTATACCCTTTTTTTAGTAATGCCTTTTTTAAAATAAATTCCGTTTTATCAAAATCAGACATAACTAAACTTAAAAAACTATATTTTTCATTGTTTTTGGCAAATATTGCTTCCGTATAAAATGGATGCGGGATTGCTATTAGAATTATTGATTTAACAGAAAATGAAACCTCTGGTTTATCAAAATTATACAACTCGTTAATAATCCATTTCTGAAAATTGTTAAGTTTGATATTTTCTTTGAATTTCTTAATTTCTTCTTTTATCTTTAATAACTTATCTATGGAGATAATATTCATCTTTTCATCATTTTCAAATGGAATATCTATATCACAAATACTCATATATCACTCACCAATAAAAATATTATGTAAAATCGTGTATTTCATATAAGTGCTTTTATACGAACTTCGTTTTTTTCATTATATATTTAAAAATCCTTTACTGCATAATAATTCTGTAATAAAAAACAAAGTTATTTCTTTAGAAACCTCTGCGGGCTCTGCGATCTTTGCGGGAATGACCTCCTCCGGGAACTCTCTGTGAGCTTTGTGAGAAACTCTCTTCACCTCTTTCCCCAACGACTCACCTCCCCGGAAGCCCGAAGACACCCCACTACCCCTCCCGCCCGTAGCGTCGTTCTTTATCGTCGCGTCGTAGCGCGAGGTTTATTATTCGTATCAACCTTAGTTGATAAAATCATGAAAAATCTTTACTCTTAGGTTTAAATATTCGCTTGCTTGCGGAGCAGTTTTTGATCAATTTTATAAAGAATTTCCGGTCATTTATCCTCAAATACCGCGCGGTTTTATTTACTGCCGTGTTCTTTATGATACTTGTCGATGTGGCAGCGTATCTGATTCCTTATGCAATCAGTTATATCACCGACAATCTGTTCCCGGATGCTGCAGATCCTTCAATCCTTAAGCAGATAATTATTATCTGCCTGCTGCTTCTTGGATCAGGATTTGTAAGGGGACTGTTTGCCTATATAATGATCCATGCCTACTGGTATGTTTCCGAAGCCATGGTGCGCGACATCCGCAATGCTGTTTATGAAAAACTCCAGTATCTGGATCTGGCCTTTTACGACCAGGCAAGGACCGGCGACCTGATGTCGCGGGTTACAACAGATATGCAGCTTATCAGGAATTTCCTGGCATGGGGAATTGAGCACAGGCTCAGAATTATTATTATTACAGCTACGGTTTTTGTCCTGATGCTGATACAGAACTGGACTCTTGCACTTATAATCTATTCCATTCTGCCTGCATTCTTTTTTATTATTCTGAAATACAGCCGGAAAATGAGAAAAGCCGTCGACGCCAAACAGAAACAGGTGGGGGTCCTTGCATCAAGGCTTCAGGAAAATCTGTCCGGCATCTGGATTGTAAAATCATTTG
Source organism: uncultured Spirochaetia bacterium (assembly GCA_964554355.1). Classification (GTDB taxonomy): domain Bacteria; phylum Spirochaetota; class Spirochaetia; order CAZKOK01; family CAZKOK01; genus CAZKOK01. The sequence goes on from CAZKOK010000052.1 coordinate 4,766, forward strand.
CCATGGGAGATTATGAAACAGAAAAATTCAAAACAGAGAATGAAAAACTGAAAGAACGCGAAGTAAAGATGTCTCTTCTGCAGATGTATCTGAACCCGCTTCTGCTTCTGATAAATGGTCTGGGTTCCCTGGCAATAATCCTTTACGGCGGGTTTCAGGTGATAAACGGTATCATCGGACTCGGAGTGCTCCTGGGTTTTATTGCATTTCTGGGACTCATGGGATTTCCGGTTTCAATGCTTGCCTTCAATACTTCTCTTGTCAATCTTGCAGGAGGAGCGGGCAGACGAATAAAGGAAATTCTGGACACACCGGATCAGAAAAGGCTGGACAAGGGAACGCGCACAGAGCATTTTAAAGGAAAAATCAGTTTCAGAAATGTCTGTTTTGCCTACGACAGCAAAAACTTGGTTCTTGATAATCTGAATTTTGACATAGAGCCCGGAGAAAAAGTGGCCCTCTTCGGCCTGACTGGCGCCGGGAAAAGCACCCTGATATCGCTTATCCCGCGTTTTTATCCCCCGGTATCCGGACAGATCCTGATTGACGGGCATGATATAAATGAATGGGAACTCAAATCCCTCAGATCACAGATTGGAATTGTTCTGCAGGAGACCTTCCTGTTTTCCACTACTATCCGCGAAAACATTTCATTCGGGAAACCCGGTGCCGGGCTTGATGAAATTAAAAATGCCGCACGGCATGCCCAGATTCATGACTTTATAGAGAGTCTTCCGGAAGGATATGAGACCGTAATCGGCGAATACGGAATCGGACTCTCGGGCGGCCAGAGACAGCGTATTGCAATTGCACGGACGCTTCTTCAGGACCCGAAAATACTTATCCTGGATGACTGCACATCCAGCCTTGATACGATAACCGAACAGAAAATCCAGGCCCAGCTCAAGGAGCTGATGAAAGGAAGGACAACCATTATCATTGCCCAGAGGATAGCGGCGTTTGCCATGGCCGGCAGGATAATTGTCCTTAACAGGGGAACAATTCAGAGTATGGATTCGCATGCCGGATTAATGAAGAGCGATCAGCTTTACCGGAGAAACTATCAGGCACAAATGATTGAAAGCCCGGGGGAGGATTCATGCAGCTGAAAAAGAGGAAACAGCCTGCCGATCCGGACAACAGAAAATTCGACTGGAAACTGCTTAAGCGCTTTATCGCTTATCTTGCGCCGCACCGGGCAAAACTGGTACTGATGTATCTGACAACAGTAATTCAGGTTGGAACAACCATATTGATCCCGATAATTATGCAGATCGCCATCGATGTGCATATTTCATCCGGAAACATGAAAGGACTTGCAGTAATGTGCGGATTTCTAGCCGCAGTTCTGGCTGCAATGTTCGTTTCAGCAAGGATTCAGGGAAAACTCCTTACTTCAATCGGCTATGATGTCCTTTTCAGTTTAAGACATGACCTGTTCAGTCATTTACAGAAACTTTCATTCCGCTATTTTGACGGGCAAAAGACAGGCCGCATAATGACCAGGATCACGAGCGATGTGCAGATCCTGGAAGAACTTCTGCGCGGAGGCCTTACCACACTCTTCGTTGACATCCTTATGCTGGCCGGAATTACCATAATGATGCTGTTTCTGGACATACGCTTAAGCCTGGTGCTTCTTGTAACAATCCCCCTGTTCAGCATCCTGGTTTTTTTTGTACGCAGCAGGATCATTATTATTGCGCGCGGCCTCCAGAAAAAACTGGGATCTGTAAACGCCTTCCTTAATGAATCGATAAGCGGAATAAAGGTTATCCGTTCATTTGCAAGGGAAGATATAAATACAGGGGATTTCAGGGGGAAAAACGGCGAATACTATGCTGAAGCGAAAAAATTCTATCCGCTGAATGCATTTTTCTGGCAGAGCGTGACAACAATAGGGACAATCGGCATCTCTCTTGTGCTGCTTGGGGGTGGAATACTGCTTTCAAAACAGATGATTACCATCGGAGTAATCGCAGCATTCCTATCATATATCAACCGCTTTTTCCAGCCGATGCAGAGACTCAGCAATCTTCTTAATCAGCTTTCAAGATCAATGGCTTCCTGCGAACGCATCTTTGAAATACTTGATGAACAGCCGGAAATAGAAGATCCGGAAAATGCACTTGATAATCCGGAAATAAAACAGGGTGAAGTGATTTTTGAAAACATTCATTTCAGCTATAATGAAAACGAACCTGTACTTAACGGTATAGACCTGAAGGTCCCCGCAGGAAAGACCGCCGCGATTGTCGGATCGACCGGAGCGGGCAAAACAACATTGATCAACCTCCTTTCAAGGTTTTACGATCCTGTAAAAGGCAGAATACTTGTCGACGGGTCTGACCTGAAGAAATATCCGCAGAAAGAATACCGCAGCCAGATAGCGACTGTAATGCAGGATGCCATTATTTTTTCCGGATCAATTTTCGACAATATCCGATATGCAAAACCCGAAGCGGATATTTCGGAAGTAAGGGAAGTCGCGGCACGGATGGGCATTGATGAAATGTTTTCCTCGATGCCCCAGGGTTATGATACCGAAGTCGGCGAACGCGGATCAAATCTTTCACTCGGACAGAAACAGCTGATAGCGTTCGCCAGGGCCCTGATCCGCGATCCCAAAATCATGATACTGGATGAAGCAAGCTCCTATATCGACACATACACCGAAAGACTTGTCCAGCAGGCAATGAATTACCTCCGCAAAGACCGCACCACATTCATTATCGCCCACCGTCTTTCCACAATCAGTGAAGCTGACATGATTATAGTCATAAATGAAGGTGAAATTGTTGAAAGCGGTACGCATGCCGAACTGCTTGCCGGATGCGGGCATTATGCGGAACTGCTGAAGACGCAGTATTCGGGGCTTGATAATGCGGAATGAGCTCACGCGGCAACGCAATGTCAGGGACGGCGCGACGTTTGATTTTAGATTCTCGCAGAGAGAGCAGAGATTGAGGAAAAAATGTTTCTTGATTTTCTTCGATCAATTTCAGAAATACAAATATTTAAAATGTTTGCCCCTTCAATCGAACTTCTTAATATCGATGATTTTTCAATTGAAAACGAAAATGATTATCAATACTATATCTGGAATAATGCATTTGAATGGAAATTTGATTACAGAAAAAGACAAACTGAAATGAATGGTAAAAAGGAAACTTTTTATTATATGAGTATGAATGATGCACCTGTTATCGAATATACTCGTCATAATTTTAATGATGAAAGAAACTATGGAAGAATCTATTGGGGTAAATTCTTTGCAGCTCCAAATGGACTGAATTATGATATCGTCAAATTTGATTAATGGTATTTATCAATTGCCGGATGGATTAGAAAAAATGGAAAACAAAAAGAAAAAGGAACATTAAATCCATACTATTCCCCAGATGCTTGGAATAAATATATTGTAAAAAGTAAATCCTGAACCTAAATTACACACAGAGTTTAGCCGACTCCGCTGCATAGCCCTAACCGATTCGGGCGTATATCCAAATTAACTCACTTCACAAGTTAACTTCAGCTAAACTAAAAACATTATACATAATTTTCCGAAGATGCATTAACAGGGAATATCCAGATGGCCGGATTTTCTATTATAACTGTTTATTTTACCTTATTTTTAAATGCAATAGTGTTATTTATATGCTTTATCTCTTTTATCAATTTCCTTAAGGAAAAAATCAATATTCCAAACAAAACCTTAATTTCGGTATTACTTTATTGTGTCAGTGCATGCTTATCAATTGCCCTTTCATTTTGCCTCGCGACTTTAACCGGTCCGTTTTCATTGTTAACAATTCCGCTTATTGTAATAACAAAAATAATAATGAACAGAAGGAGAAGAAAACAGGACAGGCGGGAAGCCGGTCTGGAATAAAACACAGGACAGTGATTATCAGTCCGTATTCTGCTTTATGTTCTTCGTGGTTTATTAATCCCTCTTGATATCCCCCGCCAATCTGATATCATATAATTCTGCACTTACCGATATACCGATGGCGGGGAAACTTTATGAAGAAAAGCGTTTTACAGAAAATTAAATCATCCGGAATACTTATGCTTCTATCTGCATCATTCATTTCCTGTGCAGCAATAAAGCCCTCTGTTCAGACAGCTGAAGGTACCGCAGACATAAAGCCCGAAGCAGAAAGGATAATCCCGCTTTCGGAATCAGACCCGGGAACATACCGGGAATTCCTTGATTCTGTCATTACTGCCGAGGGCAGCGGCCCGGCCGCTTCGGAATTCGTCAGCTTTGATAAAGCAGAAGATTACTTCATACTTGCGGAAAGCAATTCTGCCGCTTCCCTGCTTGTATCGGATGAGGATTATTCAGCCATTATTGAAACAGCATTTATACTTAAAAAAGATATATTAAATGTTACAGGGGCCGAACCGGAAGTGGTACAGGATGGATCTTTTAACGGGGACAGGGCCGTTATTATAGGAACTGCCGGGAAAAGTCCGCTTATTGATGAACTGATATATTCGGGAAAAATAAAAGCATCTGAACTGTCCGGAAAACGTGAGAAGTTTATTATCTGTACCGTCGAAGATCCGCTGCCGGGAATCGCTTCTGCCCTGGTTATCACAGGAAGCGACAAGCTGGGGACCATTTACGGCATGTTTCACCTGTCTGAAAATATCGGCGTTTCGCCCTGGTACTGGTGGGCGGATGTTCCTGTCAGGAAAAATTCAGGAGTTTATATAATCCCGGGCTCTTACACAATGAATGAGCCGAAAACCAGATACCGGGGCATGGCTGTTGATTATGAAGAAGAGAATCTGCATTCCCTGATTCTTGATAAATTCGGACCCGGGAACCTGCAGTTTCAGGAAAAGCTGTTTGAGCTGATACTGCGGCTGAAAGGCAATTATTTCCGGCCGGCCGGAGGAGGGTGCGATGACTGTTTTTCCACAGGCGCTGATACCGCCGCTCTGGCAGATGAATACGGAATATATACCGGGTCTCCTGACACCGGTCAGATTATAAATCTGCCTGCAGGAACGGCACGGAACAGTGTATGGCCGTACTCAAAACAGATTGAGTCCATCTGGGTGGAGATGAACAGTCTCCGGGGAAACGGAGCTGATCAGTTATGGGTCATGAATCCGGGGGGAATAAAATCGTCAGAATTCCTGCTCTCATTCTGGTTTGCATATGCCTGGGACCCTGACAGAATAACCGGAGACAATGTCGGTGAGTTTTACAGGGAATGGGGAGAAGAACAGTTCGGCAGCCTGTATGCTGCTGAAACCGGCGGTATTCTGAAGTCCTGCACCCGGTACAATGCGGCATTGAATCCGGAAATGCTTAAGCCTGCTTCCCTGCATTTGTTTAATTTTCAGGAAACAGAAAGGATAGAAGCCGAATATCAGACCATGGCGAGTCAGGCGGATGAAATAAGCAAAAGACTTCCTCCGGAATATTATTCATCCTTCTCAAGGCTTGTGCTTGATCCTGTAAAAGCAGGTTCTGATCTGATTGGTGAATATATCACTGCATGCAGAAATTATACTGACAGTGAAGATCAGGCAGCCTTAATCCGGGAAACCGCAATGAATTATCCGGATACTGTACCGGCTTCTTTTTCGGGAATTATTGAAAGCAGCGGTTACATTTCAATCAATGCCGCCGATTACCGTATAAGCGTGAACTCAAACGGAATTTACTGGCAGTCGATTAAAAATCTCGGATTGTCAGGTTCAGCCGTAACCCCCCTTCCGGCCAATGTTACCCGGCAGGTGATTTCGGAAAAAAGTCCGGGCCTTGAATACCCGGTTTATACTTTCACCGGGGGCAATTCTGTGATACATTTTTATGTGTCCCCTGATAAGTACGCGTCTGCTTCGGGCGGGCTTGAGTTCGGCTTTTCTGTTGACGGGCAGACTGTACAGATCATTAATACGGTCAGCAACAGGAACGGGGAAGAACCTGCCCGCGGAAATGCGGTTGTTATATCAGCGGAAATTGATCTGGGAGAACCGGGTACACATATGTTAAAATACTGGATGCTTGATCCCGGTATTGTGCTTCAGAAAATAGTAATTGATACGGGCGGCCTGGAAAAGAGTTATTTCGGACCACCGGAAAGTTTTTATAAAAAATAAAACAGACAGGGAGAGAAAAATGAAAAGATCCATAAACAAGCGAATTTCAGTGTTTGTATTCTTTGTTTTTTTAATCAGTCTGGCGGCTTTGATAGCAGGCTGCGCCACGATTAAAAAAATAAAAAGGGAAGATCCGCTGTCACCTCTCCTTGAAATTCCGAAAGATGAAAAATACGTAAAGGTCGCAGGACCGAACGGCCGCAATGATTATCTGAAAGCAGTAACAGATGTAAAAGCCGATGGAGTACTTAAAACCGAAGGTGAAAAAGAGACTCCGTCTTTATTCATATCCTTCAGCAAGGTCACGGGCTCCGTTCAGCTTTCTGGCGACGGAAAAAGTATTCCTATTGTTGTTGATGCTGCAAATGATTTTTCCGGTGTTATAAAAGTAGCGGAAGATCTGAAAAATGATATATCAAATGTAAGCGGCAGCACTCCCCTTCTCGTAAATAAAGTGCCGTCCGGCGAACCGGTTGTGCTTATTGCGGGAACACTCGGTAAAAGCAGCCTTATTAATGATCTGGCGGCAGGCGGGAAAATCGATTCTTCAGAACTTGAAGGAAAGCTGGAAAAATTTATCCTTACAACAGTCAAAAATCCTCTGCCGGGCGTTGAAAGCGCTGTGGTTATTGCAGGAAGTGATAAACGCGGGACAATTTACGGCATGTATCATTTATGCGAAAACATCGGTGTATCTCCATGGTATTACTGGGCAGATGTTCCAGTTAAAACAAATCCGGAAATATATGTAAAACCCGGAGTATACACACTGGGCGAACCAAAAGTTGAATATCGCGGTATTTTTCTGAATGATGAAGATCCCTCACTCGGCGGCTGGGCAAACGCAAAATTCGGCAAGCTTAACAGCGAATTCTATGAACATGTATTTGAACTTATCCTGCGCCTTAAGGGCAATTACCTGTGGCCTGCGATGTGGGGAAAATCACTTTTTGATGATGATCCGAAAAGCCAGCCACTTGCTGATGAATACGGTATAGTTATCGGTACATCACATCATGAGCCGATGGCACGCGCACATGTGGAATGGGAAAGATACGGCAAAGGCGAATGGCAGTACGATCTGAACAAGGAAGTCCTGCAGGAATTCTGGCGCCAGGGTATAGAAAGGATGAACGGTTATGAAGAAATAGTAACCGTCGGAATGCGCGGTGACGGCGACGAAGCCATGAGTCAGGATACGGCCGTTCCCCTTCTTCAGGAGATAGTCAGCGACCAGAGAAAAATCCTTGAAGAAGTTACCGGAAAAAAAGCAGAAGATATTCCCCAAAGCTGGGTAATTTACAAGGAAGTACAGGATTACTGGGACGAAGGAATGCGCGTGCCCGACGATATTACAGTTGTTTTCTGCGACGACAACTGGGGCAATATACGCAAACTCCCCCAGCTTGGCGAAGAAATCCACACAGGCGGTTACGGTATCTATTACCATTTTGATTACGTAGGAATACCAAGAAGCTACCGCTGGATTAATACAGTACAGAATGAAAGAATCTGGGAACAGATGAACCTTGCATATGAATTCGGAGTAAAAAAACTCTGGGTTGTAAATGTCGGTGATCTTAAGCCGA
>CAZKOK010000053.1:0-334 GCA_964554355.1 uncultured Spirochaetia bacterium
ACTTGCAATGACCACTTCCTGGATCATGTTCAAGAAACCTGATCCGAGTATGAGTCTTAACGGGGCTCTCGCCGGCCTGGTTGGAATTACTGCAGGATGCTGGGTAACCACTCCGCTGCAGGCCATAATAATCGGCGCAATCGCCGGTATTCTTGTAGTGCTTTCTGTTGAGTTTATAGACAAGGTGCTTCATATTGATGATCCTGTCGGTGCAGTTTCTGTACACGGCGTATGCGGTGTCTGGGGAACACTTGCTGTCGGATTATTCGGCAATCTTGAAATGCTCGGTGCTTCCGGCAGAGGGGCTCAGATTCTTGCCCAGCTGGCAGGTATT
>CAZKOK010000053.1:344-12266 GCA_964554355.1 uncultured Spirochaetia bacterium
GGCGGTGCGCTGATACTGTTCCTGATAATCAAATTCACGATGGGTCTGCGCGTAAGTGCAAAAGAAGAGCTTCGCGGTCTTGATATCAGCGAACATGGCGCCGAATCCTACAGCGGATTCCAGATCTTTTCAAACATGTAAAAGGAGGTATACCGCATGAAACTAGTAGTAGCTTATATTCAGCCTGATAAGCTGAACGATGTTAAACAGGAATTATTTAAGGCGGAAGTTAAAAAGATGTCTGTATCCAACGCTCTCGGCTGCGGTCAGCAGATGGGATATCATGAATCCTACCGCGGCGTAGACATCGAAGTAAACCTTCTGAAAAAGGTACGGATCGAAATAGCCGTTAATGATGAATTTGTCAGACCGACAATCGACGCAATCATTACCGGTGCCAGATCCGGGGATATAGGCGATGGAAAGATCTTCGTTTCCCCTCTGGATGAATGCATCCGTATCAGAAGCGGGGAGACAGGAAAGACTGCCATCGGGTAGTATCCAGTCCATCATGATTGACAATGGGACCGGCCGTGAGGCCGGTTCTTTTTTTGAACCACAGAGAACACAGAGCAGAGCAAAGGACGCAGAGAGTCTTTGTTCTTTCACATATATCATTTTTTCAACATATAAATTCATGGCTAAAAAGTCATTCCATGGTACCGGGAAACTGTGTTCTCTGTGGCTCAAAAATCCATTGCCCTTTCAAATCACCAACGACTATTCTGCCAGTTTCTGTACTCCGTAAGTCCGCAGCAATTCGTTTATGTCCGTGGTTTTCAGATCAAGACCGCCCTGGTCGCCGAACGGCAGAATATAAATCGGTTTGCCTGCAAGCGCTTTGGCTATTTCAAGCTGGACCATAGTCTGGCCTCCCGAACTGTTCAGCGCTTCCACCATCTTTTCAATTCCGCTGGCTTCGGCTTTCCCTTCGGCTTCGATTGCCTGGGCAATTTTTGCCTCCTGGTCGTAATAGGCATCAGCTGCTATTTTTGCCTGTGTAAATTCACCGTCGACTTCGGCAATCATTTTATTTACTTCGCCTTTGGCCTGCTCAATCTGCTGCTTGTATTCCTCAACAACCGCATTCGCTTCGGATTTGTAGCGTTCTGCAATCTGGTCGGCAACCTTTTTATCCTCGATTGCCTGCTGGTAGGCATCGTTGAAGCGGTAATCCTTGGGGAGGACGCTTTCAACAACTACACCGTATTCATTAAGGATCGTGTTAAGCAGATTTTTTGCTTCCTGCGCTTTTTCAGTTCTTTTTTCCGCATTGTAGAAATCTTCTGTTTTAAGTTCGCCGAAAAGGTCCCGGGTAATATTCCGGGTTATGGGTCTGACAACTTTTTCCTCCAGCTCCCTGTTGTTCGGAGCGACATTCATAAGAATATAAGGCGCCTTCTGAGGATCAATCCTGTAAGCAATAATTACATCAAGACTGATGTCGTTTCCATCGATTGTCTTGAACAGCAGATCGTCCCTGCTTGCACGGGAACCTGAGTCCATAGTATATGTCATTTCCATATTCTGAAGTTTTGTATCAAAGGTATACCACTCATTAATTATAAGCGGAAAAAAGTATGTGGCTCCTGGATTATAAATTTTCTCCACAACTCCAGTCTTTCCGAAAATACCGAGTTTGTTGACCCGGATTCCTACTTCCGTAGTTCCTGCAGAATGCGGAAAAAAGATAACAATCCCGAGAATTATTACCAGAATTACAATTACTGCCCAGATGGCAAATTTCTTTACTTTCATCTTCATCCCCTCCCTATCTTCCGACACCGAAAAGCCGCAGAGTATTATTAATATCAAGCGGATTTATACCGTTTTCACCGCCAGAAGGAAGTATAATAACCTGCAGGCCTTCATAAACCTTTGCCATTTCCAGACCCACAAACTTGTCCGAACCTTTGTGCTGATAGGCATTGTTTATCAGTTCGGTCTTTTTTGCTTCGGCCAGCTTTACAAGCAGGTCAGCTTCGGCATGTTTGGTCCTTACATAGAGGTCCATTTCAGCTTTTAATTTGGTAACATAGGCATTGCCTTCCTCAAGTGTTACCTTGACAGCAGCCGTACCTTCCTCCTGGACCTTTTTTACCAGGGCTTCTTCTGTCGAGGCTCTTGCCTTTGCCTGATTGGTGAAAACCAGCTGGTCTTTCAGCTTCTTTTCCTCGATATTCTTCTGTATTTCCTCACTGTAGGCAAAATACCGGATAAGAACATGATCAACATTTATTCCCTTCGGATTCAGTTCATCGTTCAGAAGGGTTTTGGAAAGTTCAGCTTTTTCAACCCTCAGAGGGCTGTTGAAGAACTCTTCAGTTGTCATTACACCCAGGGCTTCTTTCAGTTTTGATTCAGCTTTCGGTACAATCCCGTTGTCTACATAAAGTTTTCCGGGACCGATAGTTGTAATTGTTTTGTAGGGATCCACAATCCTGTAAAGAATGCTGACATCAACATCAACATAAAATCCGTCCGACGTCTGTATGTGCGCAGCTTTTACCCGCATAGCGCTTGAAGATGCCGATTCCGGATAATTATTCAACTCCAGAACCTGCGTGTTTCGGGGAAATTTGTGCATGATATTGAGCCCGAAGGGCATAAGGAAATGGAATCCGGTTTGATATTTTTCTTCCTGAATACCGGAATTTATTCCAACCTTGATTTCCTTGATCCCGTATTCGTCCGGTCCGACATAAACTATAAAAGTATTCAGAAGGATTAATAACAGAATCAGGATTACAACGATAATTATTATCCGTTTTTTTGAAGCAGAACTCATCTGCTTCAGTTTTTCCTTGAAGGCATTTCCGTCCATTGATTTACTCCTTTATGTTTCCGAGTATAATGGATATACTGACAAATGCCATATTTATTCATCAATTCCTGAAAAAACATTATCCTGTATTTGACATAAATAAGACATACGGGTTAATATCCCATTCATGAAAAGAATGTTATTATTCATTATTGCTCTGCTGATTTCTTCAGCCGTGTTTGCAGATCAGACCAGTCTTTTATGGAAATACTCGAATTCCGATACCACCGTTTATATTCTCGGGTCCATCCATCTTACCGACAATGACATGCTGCCTCTAAAGCCGTCGGTATATGAAGCCTGGAATGAATGCTCAACCCTTGTTATGGAAGTAGACCTGAATGAGGCTATAGCTGCAAGCCAGATGCTTGTAATGCAGTATATGGTTATGCCCGACAGTAAAAGACTTTCCGATTTTTACACCGAAGATGAACTCTCCGGAATTGATCAGGCCCTCTCTGCCGCAGGAATACCTTTATCACTTGTACAGACCTGGTATCCATGGCTTCTTGAAGTAACAATTGTCAGTCTTGAATATGCAAAAGCCGGACTTGTTGAATCGGGGATTGATATGCATTTTGCACAAATGGCCGGGCAGGAAAACAAGACTGTTATCGGTCTTGAATCTGCCGAAGAGCAGTTTAAAATTCTTGCCGGTATGTCGCTGGAATACCAGGCCGAATCGCTGCTATCCACCGTTGAAAGTCTGCCGGAACTTGGAAATGACATTAACGAACTTATCGAAAGCTACAAATCCGGCAACCTTGATAAACTCGAAGAACTGATCATGGAAGATTCCGACGATTCTCCTGAATCAGCCGAACTGCTGGAAAGACTGTTTTCGGGCAGAAATAAAAACTGGGCCGGTCAGATTGAAAAAATGATTAAAAAGGGTGGAACATACTTCATCGTAGTCGGAGCGGGTCACCTTCTTGCTGAAGAAAGTGTAATTGAACTGCTTGCTGAAAAAGGCTACCGGTTCAGCAACTGACAAATAGCGTTCCCGTTATTGTTTGGGCTGCAGCATATATTTCTTGAAATAAACCAGTTATTCGTCTATCATTCCCCAAAAGGGGAATTACCATGGACAAGGTACATACGTCCTTAAGCACCGGGCTGCCTCATCTTGATGAAGTTTTTCAGGGAGTCCGGTCGGGGGATAATATTGTATGGCAGGTAAATTCGATAGATGATTATATTCCTTTTGTCCAGCCGTTCTGCAAACAGGCCATCCAGGAAAAGAGGGCTCTGATATATTTCCGCTTTGCCAATCATAAATATCTTCTCCCGAAAGAAATCAATGCAGAAGTTCACGAACTTCATCCGGAAAACGGATTTGAAAATTTTATTTCGGAAATTTTCGATATTATTGAAAAACACGGGACAGGCGCATGTTATGTTTTTGATTCTCTCTCCGAACTGACAGTTGACTGGTATTCCGACCGGATGCTGGGAAATTTTTTCATGCTTACCTGCCCTTATCTGTACGACTTTGAAACTGCAACCTATTTTGCCCTGATGAAAAACCACCATATGTCATATGCAATACAGGCTATCCACAGTACAGCGCAGATAGTACTTGATGTATACAAAAACAAAGGCAACTTCTACATTCATCCCCTGAAAGTATATAAAAGATATTCTCCGACCATGTACATGCTGCACAGCTGGACGAATGATAAATTTGTACCTGTAAGCTCTAGTTCGGTGATTTCCGAAATAATGAGCAATGTTCCCCAGCCCTGGCTTGATTTTACAATCAAGCATGAGGATGTCTGGACCCGCACATTCAATTCAGCCCAAAGCCTGAAGGCAGGCAAAGAAGGAACGGAGGGGCCATATAAAGATAAAAACAAAAATTACCAGAATATATTCGATCGGATTCTCCGGATGTCGATTACAAGAGATGAGAAAATAATCGAACTTGCCCGGAAATATTTTTTTATGGAAGATCTTCTGAATATCGGAAAAAGAATGGTCGGCACAGGCCTTATCGGAGGAAAATCTGTAGGAATGCTGCTGGCCAGGGCCATTCTCAGACATACTGCTCCTGAATGGAACAACATTCTTGAAGCACATGATTCATTCTTCATCGGTGCTGATGTTTTTTATTCCTATCTTATAGAAAACCGCTGCTGGTGGCTGCGCCGCAGGTTGATAAACAGAATCCGGAAATCAAAAAGCTTTGATACGGCAGAAGAAGTCAGGCAGAGACTTCTTAATGGAAAGTTTTCAGATGAAATAAAAAGCCAGTTTATGAATATTCTTGATTATTACGGACAGTCTCCCATTATTGTCCGGTCTTCAAGTCTTCTTGAAGATGCCTATGGAAATGCATTTTCAGGTAAATACGAAAGCGTTTTCTGCACCAATCAGGGGACACCGGAAGAACGTCTTGCCGAGTTTATTTCTGCTGTCAGAACAGTATATTCAAGCACACTGCGGACTGATGCTCTGGCATACCGGGACCACTGGGGTCTTCTTGACCAGGACGAACAGATGGCTCTTCTGGTTCAGCGTGTTTCTGGCGCCAAATATGATAAATACTTTTTTCCGCAGTGCGCAGGCGTCGGATTTTCATTTAATCCATATGTATGGAACAAGGAGATTGATCCGGGACAGGGCATGATTCGTCTTGTTTTCGGTCTGGGCACACGTGCCGTAGACCGTGCCGACGACGATTACACCAGAGTCGTTTCATTAAGCGCTCCGGAACTGCGTCCCGAATCAAGCAAAGGCGATGTCCGGAAATATTCACAGCGCAAGGTCGACCTGCTTAATCTCTGGAACAACAAGCACTGTTCTGTTCAGTTTGAATCAATTGTATCGCTGGATGACGATGTAAAGGAAACCATGCAGCTTGGTATTTTTGCTTCCACCGACTATGAAGCAAAAGAAAAAGCCATGGAATATAATCTAAAAGACTTCTGTGCAGAAATATTGACATTCGAAGAATTGCTGTCAAACAGCAAATTCACTCAGTCAATCAATAATATGCTGAGCATCCTTCAGAAAGCCTATGAATATCCGGTTGATGTTGAGTTCGCCTGCAATTTTGCAGACAAGGAAAACTACAGAATAAACCTTCTCCAGTGCAGGCCTTTCCAGGTCAAGGGTAAACTCAGTCAGATAGATATCCCGAAAAATATTTCCCGGGATAAAATCCTGTTCAGGAGCAACGGACCGATTATAGGAAACAGCTCCCGGATAGTTGCAGAAACATTGATTTTTGTGGTACCATCGCAGTATGGTGCTCTTTCGATAACTGACCGGTATTCGATAGCCAGATTAATCGGAAGACTCACACATATTGAAAAATCCCCGAAAGTAAACGGAAAAATTGTTCTCCTGGGTCCCGGCCGTTGGGGAACAGCAATGCCATCACTGGGCGTGCCCGTCTCTTTCCCGGAAATAAATTCGGTATCAGTTATCTGCGAAATTGCAGCGATGCACGACGGACTGATACCTGATGTGTCTCTCGGCACACACTTTTTTAATGATCTTGTGGAGATGGATATTCAGTATATAGCTTTATATCCCGACCACAAAAATCATTATTATAACGAGAAGCTTTTGCTGTCTCTTCCGAATGAACTGACAGATTTTGTTCCGGAGGCAGAACCCTGGAGCAACGTTGTAAAAATATTTACATCAGACGCAGGGAAAAGCAGACAAAAACTTTTCCTGGCCATCAATTCACTTAACCAGGAAAGTATATGTTATTTGGAATAACTGACAGAAGAATTATCGGCATGCTGTAATTCTTCATTATTTTCATATATAAAAAGGACCGGAGAAGTATTAACGCTCCGGCCTGTAAATGGTAAAATAATTTTACATAAGCTTTACAAGGATTTTGCAATGATTAGGAAACAGGGGCTATATGATCCTGCATTTGAACATGACGCATGCGGGGTCGGTTTTGTGGCCAACATTAACGGCCAGAAATCTCATCAGATTATTATTGACGGAATTACAATTCTGAAAAATCTGGTTCACAGGGGAGCTGTCGGCGGTGACCTTAAAACCGGTGACGGCGCTGGAATCCTGACACAGATCCCTCACGATTTCTTTGTCAGGCAGTGTGAAAAAATCAGAATAAAATTACCGGTATCAGAAAAATACGGGATCGGCATGGTTTTCCTGCCGATGGACGAAAAGGAAAGGAAAAAAGCCGTTTCGTTAATCGAAGATACAGTAAAAGAAGAAAAAGCAGATTTTCTGGGATTCAGGGATGTACCTGTAAATCCGTCATGTCTTGGTGAGATTGCCCTTGAATCAAAACCGTATATCATGCAGTTTTTCATATCGTCGGACGGGATTGAAGGCGATGCCCTCGAAAACAAACTGATGGTTATCAGAAGCTGTATTGAGAAAAAAGCCATAAAAATCTGGTCTCTTGAGGAGTTTTACATATCATCCCTCTCATGCAGAACCATTGTCTATAAAGGCATGTTTGTCGCACCGCAGCTTGAAGATTTTTTTCCCGATCTTTCAGACACAGATTTTCAGAGTGCACTTGCCGTAGTCCATCAGCGCTACAGCACAAACACATTTCCTTCATGGCCTCTTGCCCAGCCTTTCAGATATCTTGCCCATAACGGTGAAATTAATACTCTTAAGGGAAACGTAAACAGGATGAAGGCCAGGGAATCAATTCTTTCTTCTCCCCTGTTTGGAAAAGACCTGAAAAAACTGCTTCCGCTGATTAATCCGGACCTCAGCGATTCGGCCTGTTTCGATAATGTTTTTGAATTTCTTTCACGGACAGGCAGAAATATTGAACATTCCATGATGATGATGGTCCCGGAAGCATTCGGCAAGAAATATCATATATCCGAAGACAAAAGGGCGTTTTATGAATATCACGCCACAATGCTTGAACCATGGGACGGTCCGGCAGCTCTTGCCTTTACAGACGGAACAAAAGTAGGAGCTTCACTTGACAGGAACGGGCTGCGTCCGGTCCGCTATGTGATTACAAAAAGCGGGAAATTTGTTCTGGCATCAGAAGTCGGCGTTCTCGAAATTCCTGCCGACGACGTTCTTAACAAAGGCCGTCTCGCCCCGGGAAAAATGATCATCGTGGATACAGCGGGTAAGCGGATCATATATGATAATGAAGTTAAATCGACCGTATCCAGGCAGAAACCATACAGAAGATGGCTGAACGAAAACAAGATTGAACTGATGGGACTTTTCCAGTCGCCGGCAGCGGTCAATTATGAACATCATACAATAAAAAACCTTCATAAAATGTTTGATTATACATTTGAAGAAGTAAAAATGATTATTACCCCCATGGCTGTTAACGGCCAGGAACCTGTTGATTCCATGGGTAATGACGCGGCCCTGGCAGTTCTGTCAGAAAAACCGCAGCTGCTTTACAATTATTTCAAGCAGCTGTTCGCCCAGGTAACCAATCCGCCGATAGATCCCTATCGTGAAAATCTCGTTATGTCTCTGATGAGTTTTATAGGCAGGGAAAGAAATCTGCTTGAGGAAACCCCGAAGCACTGCCATCAGCTGAAACTTCCCCATCCCATACTTACAAATGAGGATGTCAAAAAACTGAAGAACCCGGGCCATGACGATTTTGCATCAAAATCGATTCCCATTCTCTTTTCAGTGGAAAATCCGGAAGATGCTGCCAAAAACCTCGAAGCAGCCCTGAAAAACATATGTCAGGAAGCTGAAAAAGCAATTACTGCCGGGGCTTCCCTGATAATTCTTTCCGACCGCGGATTCAATGAAACAATGGCTCCCATTCCCGCCCTTCTTGCATCATCAGCTGTTCACCATCATCTGATTAACAAGGGAAAGAGACAGCTTGCCGGGCTTGTCCTGGAAAGCGGCGAAATACGGGAAGTCATGCATTTTGCACTTGTAATCGGTTACGGCGCAAGCGCTGTAAATCCCTATCTTGTATTTGAAACCATTTCTGAACTGAAGAAAATGAGTGAGCTGCCTGAAGACCTGAAACTTGAAAATGCATATGAAAATTATATCAATGCAATTAAAAAGGGTCTTCTGAAAATAATGAGTAAAATGGGTATTTCAACAATCAGAAGCTACCGCGGCGCCCAGGTGTTCGAAGCCATAGGCCTTAATTCAAAACTTGTCGAAAAATATTTTGCAGGTACACCGTCAAGAATAGAAGGGATCGGCATTCCTTCGATAACAAAGGATATTATTGCCAGACACAATGCCGTATACCTTGAAGAAAAGGAAGTTGAAAATCTTAATCTCAGGACCGGCGGCAATATCCATTTCAGAAGGTTTTCAGAAAAGCACCTTCATTCACCTGAAACTGTTGTTCTTCTGCAGAAGGCTGTCCGTGAAGGTGATTATTCTGTTTTTAAGAAATATTCCGAGCACATAAATAAAAACATGCAGTCGCTGTGCACTCTGCGCGGCCTGTTGAAATTCAAAAAAGGCAAACCGGTCCCGATAGACCAGGTTGAGCCGGCCGAATCAATCGTTAAGCGTTTTGTTTCAGGCGCCATGTCTTTCGGTTCAATAAGCAAGGAAGCGCATGAGACTCTTGCCATCGCAATGAACCGCATCGGGGCATCAAGCAACTCCGGCGAGGGAGGGGAAGACGAAGCCCGCTATAAGCCGCTGCCCAACGGTGATTCTGCAATGAGTGCAGTAAAACAGGTTGCATCCGGCCGTTTCGGAGTAACCAGCCATTATCTGGTCAATTCGAAAGAGCTTCAGATCAAGATGGCCCAGGGTGCAAAGCCCGGCGAAGGCGGTCAGCTTCCGGGTCATAAGGTTAACGAAATTATTGCCAAAGTCCGTCATTCGACTCCGGGCGTAATGCTGATCTCACCTCCACCCCATCATGATATTTATTCCATAGAGGACCTTGCTCAGCTGATTTTCGATTTGAAAAACGCGAACCCGGAAGCCAGGATTTCGGTAAAACTCGTTTCCGAAGTCGGTGTCGGCACAATCGCAGCCGGAGTAGCAAAGGGAAAAGCCGATATGGTCCTGATAAGCGGACATGACGGCGGAACCGGAGCATCCCCGCTTTCTTCCATCAAACATGCGGGAATCCCCTGGGAAATCGGCCTTGCTGAAACCCAGCAGACTCTCGTGCTTAATAAACTCAGAGACAAAATCCGGGTGCAGACAGACGGAAAAATGCTGACCGGAAGGGATATAGTAATTGCCGCTCTTCTGGGTGCTGAAGAATACGGATTCGGATCAACCGCGCTTATCAGCATCGGCTGCATTATGATGAGAAAATGTCATCTCAACACATGTCCTGTAGGTGTTGCCACTCAGGATCCGGAACTGCGAAAGAAGTTCTGCGGTAAACCCGAGCACATGATTAATTTTATGATGTTTGCGGCCCGGGAAACCAGGGAAATAATGGCTGAACTCGGTTTCAGAACAATGGATGAAATGATCGGCCATGTCGAGTGTCTTGAAACAGATAAAGCAATAGCCCACTGGAAAGCAAAAGGCCTTGATTTTTCCAATCTTCTGGCAAAACCGGAAGTTGCTGAAGGCTGTTCGCTTTTCTGCACGAAAAAACAGGAACATAATCTTTCTGCTTCGCTTGATGCGGAACTGATCAAGAAATCAGAACCGTCTCTTGCCAAAAAGGAACAGGTAAGTCTTTTTGCCACAATCAAAAATTCCAACAGGACCGTAGGTGCAAGCCTGAGTTCGAAGGTTTCCCGACTGCATGGAGCCCTGGGACTTCCTGAAGATACCATAAAATGCAAATTCACCGGTTCGGCAGGGCAGAGTTTCGGCGCATTCCTTGCACCGGGAATAACATTTGAACTTGAAGGCGATGCAAATGACTATTTCGGCAAAGGCCTTTCCGGCGGAAAAATGATCATATATCCGCCGAAAGATGCCACATTCCGTTCCCAGAACAATATCATAACCGGAAACGTTAACCTTTTCGGAGCAACAAGCGGTGAAGTTTATATCAACGGAATGGCCGGCGAAAGGTTTGCCGTCAGGAATTCGGGAGTAAAAGCTGTTGTCGAGGGAGTCGGAGACCACGGCTGCGAATATATGACAGGCGGAATTGTAGTTATTCTCGGAAAAACCGGCATTAATTTCGGCGCCGGTATGAGCGGCGGTTATGCTTATGTTCTTGATCAGGACCAGTTGTTCGACACAAAATGCAATCTTGAGATGATCGATATTGAACCGATTCATAATGAAAAAGACGAAAAAGAACTCTACCGCCTTATTCAGAATCATGTAAATTATACGGGCAGCAAATACGCCGAAAGAATACTGCAGGACTGGACGGAAATGGTAACGCGATTTGTTAAAGTTATGCCTATTGATTACAAAAAAGCACTTCTTCGTATGAAAAAGGAAGCATCCAGGGAGACAGAGGTACTGACAATTACCGAGGAGGTATTTCGATAATGGGATTAACCACAGGATTCATGGATTATAAAAGAAAAGCCGCCTATTACAAACCGGTAAATGAACGGCTGAAACATTATAAGGAGTTCCTTGTAATTCAGGATGAAAAAGAACTTCTTAAGCAGGGCGCCCGCTGCATGGACTGCGGAATTCCGTTCTGCCATGCTTACGGCTGTCCGGTATTCAATCTTATTCCAGAATGGAATGATCTTGTTTACAAGGAACGCTGGGAAGAAGCATTCAGACGGCTTGAGATGACCAATAACTTCCCTGAAATTACAGGCAGGATATGTCCGGCACCATGTGAAACATCATGCACGCTGTCAATCAATTCAAGTTCCGTAACAATAAAGCAGCTTGAACTGGCAATTATTGAAAAAGCCTTTGAAAATAACTGGGTTGTACCAAGGCCTCCGAAATACGAAACCGGGAAAAGGGTTGCCATTATCGGGTCAGGTCCCTCGGGACTTGCCGCAGCTCAGCAGCTTAGAAGGGCCGGACATACGGTAGTAGTATATGAAAAAGACAATAAACCGGGCGGTCTTCTGCGTTATGGTATTCCTGATTATAAACTTGATAAATCCGTAATTGACCGGAGAATCAGACAGATGGAAGCCGAAGGTGTCCGGTTTGAAAACGGTGTAATTATCGGTGAAGACCTTTCCGCAAGATACATCAGGAAAAGCTTCGAC
>CAZKOK010000054.1:0-12210 GCA_964554355.1 uncultured Spirochaetia bacterium
AAAATATTTATAATTCTTTATATTATAAAGAATTATAAATATTAAAATCAGGTTTCCATAAACTTGGCATATTTTTTGCATCATTATTAATACAAAATAAAAGGACAAAAGTCCTGATGACATATTTTTTTAATGGAGGGAAAGAATATGAAAAGTATAGTACATTACAGACCTAACAGGCAGCTTAATCTGGTGGATGATTTTGACAGGATTTTCGGAAGTATTTTCGGAGACTCTGACTTTTTTACAGGAGGCGTACCGCTTGTTGATATCAGTGAAACAGAAGATGCATACATTCTGGAAGCCGATCTACCTGGACTTACAGAAAAAGATATCGATGTGAAAGTTGAAAATGATGTTCTTACTATATCATCTGATGTCAAATCTGAAGAAACAAAAAAGGAAAAAGGCTATATAGTAAAAGAGAGAAAAAGCAGATCATTCACAAGATCCTTTGTCATACCGAAAGATGTTGACCGGGAAAAAATAGCTGCCGAATTTAAAAAAGGTGTACTGGTGCTTTCAATTCCCAAAGCGGAAGCAACAAAAGCAAGAAGCATTGAGATTAAAAGCAAAAAGGAATAATAATTCCTCCCGTTATCTTTAAGCCCGCCGCAGGCGGGCTTTTTCAGGTCCGGATTACCATCCGGCCGCAAAAAAGTCCGGTAGAATATACACTAAAAACAATACCTCCCGGATGTCATTTCATTCCGCACAAAAGACATCGCACCGCAGCGTCGTCGCATGAGGCATTATTGCGTTTCAGCCGTTTCCCTGTAATGTTTCAGAATCCTTGCAGTCATCGGACCGGGTTTACCGTTTCCAACGGTCCTGTTATTGATTTCAATAACAGGCACAATCTCTGCGCCTGTGCCTGTAAGAAAGCATTCGTCAGCTGTATAAAAATCATAAAGTGAAAGCATTGTTTCCGAGACCGGGATTTGTTCGTTTATGGCATATTTTATTACAAACGTCCTTGTTATTCCGCCGAGAGCGCCTTCAGTTACTGCAGGTGTAAGAAGTCTGTCGTCTTTTACTGCAAAGATATTGTCAGCAGAGCATTCAGCAACCCGGCCGTTATGGTTAAGGATTATTGCTTCAAGACAGCCTGAACTGACTGCTTCGGCTTTGGCCATTACATTGTTTAAATAATTAAGCGATTTGATCCTGGTGTCAAAGGTGTCCAGAGGAGGCCTTCTGCAGGATGCGGTAATCAAAGAAATCCCTTTTTTGTAGTATTCATCCGGATAAAGACTGATTTTATCTACAATTATAATAAGCCCCGGAGCCCCGCAGGTAAAAGGGTTTATCCCAAGTTTACCGATGCCTCTTGTTACAAGCAGACGAATGTATCCGTCCTTCAGTCCGGATTTTTCAATTGTTTCCCGGGTATGCCGGATTATTTCATCATGACTGTATCCGGGATCAAGCGCCACGCCTTTGCATGAATTGAACAACCTGTCGATATGTTCCTTAAGGAGAAAAGCGTTCTGATTGTAAAACCTGATTCCCTCAAAAACACCGTCACCGTAAAGAAATCCGTGATCATAAACCGATATGGCTGCTTCTTCATTTTTTTTAAATTCTCCGTTTATAAATACCATACTACATCTCCTTGTCTGAAAAGATATCGCGCAACAGACGATATTTTTTTCCGAATTTTTTTATGAGCTCATCGTCGAATCTCGAGACAATTTTCATTATATAAACATCGTGTTTGATGTAATCTTCGGCCAGTACAGCAAAGCCGGGATTGGCGCTCCATGCCCCGTTTACGATCCTGTCTTCGCTTATGGTTGCATTAACGGCGTATGAAGAATCAACGACAAGGCTGAACCCCCGGCCGCCTTTTTCCGAATAGATAGTGTCTTCTATCGGGTGGAGAAACATTTCCCTGTCATTGTTTTCAGGTTTTCCGAAATGCACAATTGCTACAGGGATCCTGCAGGAATCAAGGCTTTTTCGCAGGAATGAATACTCTTCTTTCCAGACTGAAAGCAGGATGTTTTTTCCGGCATTATTTATCAGGCGGATTGCCTTGTCAATCAGGTAATCATAATCATGAATATTCCAGATATAGGAAACTTCATCATCAGTTTCTGTATTTTTCAGACCTTTTTCCAGTCCGGAAATTGTTTTTTCAAATGAGGCTTTCTGCATCTCAATAAGTTCCTCAGGATCTGCTGCTGCATAGAGGAGTTTTCCTGAGCTTTTAATGGCAATTGCTATACCCCTGTCCTTGAGCCTTCCGAGAGTTTCATAAATTTTTGAACTGGGAATACCTGCATTTTTTGCGGTTTCATATGCTGTTGCAGGCTGGACTTTCAGAAGTGCCAGATATGTTTTAGCCTCATATTCGCTGAACCCTATGTTCATCAATTGTCCGATTAAATTAACTACCATAGTAGTTAATAATAATTTTTTTTTAATTTTTGTCAACCATTTTTTAATCCGGACCGAAATTTAAGGAAGGAGGACTGTTTTGACGGCTACAGCAAGAATTGCAGCAACAGATGGATACAATATACTTACCGAGATAAAGGAAATTTATAATCATTTTTTCAATAAAAGCTATCTTTCGGGCATAATTGAAGAACTGCCTGCAGATAAATCAAAAATGCATTCACTGTACCATATACTCAATACACCGTATTTCAGCAAAAATGATATAAGGCTGCTTTCGGATGCAGTGATCTACCTTGAATATTTCATCATGATAATAAATCACTACCTTCTGCCGGAACTGAAAGACCAGCTTGGAATTTCAGGATTCTTCAGGCGAATACCAATAAGTTCGGATGAATTTGTTATAAAATCCTTTATATATCATGCATTTCCTTTCAACCTTAACAAACTGATTTCCCTGACCGAAGAATTAAAACAGGTCAACAAACGCCTGATTGCCTGAAGATTAGGTAAAAACCACAGAGGACACAGCCTCTCTGTGTCCTCCGTGGTTTTTTTATTGTCTAAATGATTAAGAAACTTTATTATAAAAACAATGAATACTCATTTCAGCAAAGAAGATATTTATCAGTTAAAAAAGCACTATAAGCTGTTTCTTGATCTGGATGGTGTTATTGCGGATTTTGATTCGGGAGTTTATTCAATTTTCGGAAAATTCCCGAAAAATTTACATGTGCCGTTTATGTGGTCCAGGTTGGCGAAAACTCCTGATTTTTATAATACGCTGCCCTGGATGATTGACGGCAGAATTTTATGGAACGGCCTTAAGGATTTTGATCCGGTGATACTTACAGGAATTCCAAGAGGTAAATGGGCAATTCCCCAGAAAATTGCATGGTGCGCCAGGGAACTGGGCAGGGAGTATAAGATAATAACCTGCTTTACCAGAGAGAAACCGGAAAGGGCAGGGGAAATCTGCGAAGAGGGGCTTATTCCGGTTCTGATTGATGACAGGGATAAAATACAGAAAGAATGGCAGGAAATGGGCGGGATATTCATTCAGCATTATTCCGCTTCCGAAAGTCTCGAAGCTGTAAACGCATTACTGCGTACTGCCTATGCCGCACTGGAATTATGATTCATAACGCTTTTGTTCAATGTATTCCATGGACTGATGTCTGAAATAGGTGTTGTAAAGTTCAGAGTAATGGCCGCCTGCGGCAAGAAGGTCTTCGTGGCTGCCTGATTCAATTATTTTTCCTTTTTCCAGTACGATAATCCTGTCTGCATTTTTTACCGTTGAAAGTCTGTGGGCAATAACCAGTGCCGTGCGGTTCTTCATAAGACTTGACAATCCTTCCTGTATTCTGGCTTCGGTAAAGGGATCTACACTGGCTGTTGCTTCGTCCAGGATGAAAATTGCAGGGTTTTTCAAAAGGATCCTTGCAAGGGCAACAAGCTGACGCTGACCCATGGAAATCGATGAGCCGCGGTGACCGGCATCCGTGGAAAGTCCGTCAGGGAGATCTTCAATCCAGTCGCCCTTTCCGAGATTTCCGGCTGCGGCATTTACATCATCATCGGATGCATCCGGAGAACCATAGCGGATGTTTTCCATTATATTTCCCGAGAAAAGGTAAGGGTCCTGAGGAACAAGGCCGATCTGTTTTCTGTAGATATCAAGATCAAGAGACCTGATATCGGTATCGTCAATCAGTATGCTGCCGCCCTGGAATTCGTAAAAACGTGCTACCATCCTTGCCAGGCTGCTTTTCCCTGCACCCGTATGACCGACTATAGCGACAGTTTCTCCGGGATTTATGGTAAGTGAAAAGTCCTCAAATATTTTTTCTTTATCGGTATAACTGAAATCAAGGCTGCGGAATTCTATTTTTCCCCTGATATCTGCAAGGGCTTCAGAACCGGTCTGATTGACCGCACTTTCATGATCAATAAGCGAGAATACGCGTTCAGCTGCCGAAAGGCCGTCCTGAAACTGACTCCAGAATGATGCAATGTTAAGCATCGGCCACCAGAAAAATCCTACAGCCTGCATAAACAGATACCAGCTGCCTGCAGAAATGCTTCCGCCGCGGATGCTTAGTCCTCCAAGATAAGCAACAACAGCAGTACCGATTCCCGCGGCGATACTGATAAACGGAAAAATCATATTCATTACCATGCCGCGGCGTATTCCGACTTTGTAGGCTTTTGTGTTGTTTTCAGCAAAAGTGGAGTAAAGTTCACCTTCCTGTCTGAAAGTTTTGGCAACCATTATTCCGCTGATGGATTCCTGGATCTGCGAATTGATTACGGCATTTACCTTTTTGGCGTCGCGGGTTACCTTTCTTGCGATATTTCTGAAACTGAGAGCTATTAAAACTGCTGCAGGAGCCATGGCAAAAAGGATCAGCGTAAGGGTAGCATTTACAATGAACAGCCACACGGTCAGTATTCCGACCAGGAGAAACTGGCTGATAAGGTCGATGACAAGAGTAACTATCTGCGCGAAGTCCTGGGTATCAGAGGTAATACGCGAGACGATTTTTCCTGATTCGTGTTCATCATAAAACGAAAAATCATGTCCGACAGTGGTACTGAACACTTCTGATCTTATATCCAAAACAACATCGCCGACAACTCTGGCGGCAAGTCTCTGCTCAACAAAGTTAAACAGCCAGCCCGATGCGCCGAGACACATTACGCCCAAAGCAAGAAATACTGCAGTTGAGGGAGTCAGGCTGCGGACAACTGCATCAATTGCCTTTGAAATAATAATAGGTCCTGCGCTGCCGGCCATTGAATTGGCTGCAAGCGCAAGCGCGATTATAATCATCTTTTTCTTCTGTCTTGCGAAAAACTTCAGTATTCTTTTTACAAGCGTTTTATCCGAATAAATGCGGTCGTATGATTCACTGTCCAGTCCGTCCATTATAAAGCCCATAACTAAACTCCCTGAAAAATCCTTTTATATTCATCTGACCGCTTTATCAGCTCATTATGGGTCCCGATATCGCTTATCCTGCCCCCCGAGATAAGGCAGACTTTGTCAGACCAGCGGATCTGACTGAGTCTGTGGGTAATTAAAAACGTAGTCCTTGTATGTGATATCCTTTTCATTGCTTTTTGAATTTTATCTTCTGTTTCCGAGTCAATTGCGCTTGTACTGTCATCAAGAATCAGTATTTTGGGATCTGTAAGGAACGCTCTTGCAATTGCAAGTCTCTGTTTCTGCCCTCCGGACAGTGTAACGCCGCGTTCACCGATCTGTGTATCATAACCTTCTTTAAAAGACACGATAAAATCGTGGGCCTGGGCTTCTTTTGCGGCCTGCAGAATACGGTCAAATCCGGAAGCTGCCTGGCCGAAGGCAATATTTTCCCTTATCGTGCGGGAGAATAGAAAAATATCCTGCTCAATTGTTGAAATCTGCGAGCGGAGACTGGCCAGGTTCCATTCCCTGATGTCTATACCATCGATCAGTATCCGGCCTTTATCGGGATCGAAAATTCTGTTTATCATTCTGGTCAGGGTTGTTTTACCTGATCCTGTCTGGCCCACAATAGCAACAGTTTCTCCTGCGCTAACAGATAAATTTATATCTTCAATAACCGGTTTTCCATTAAATGAAAAACTGACATTTTCAAATACCACATTACCTTTAATCAACTCTCTGCAGCCTTCGACATTTTCATCCAGTTCTGTTTCGGTCTTAATTGTTTCAAGGATTCTTCCGGCCGAAGCATTTCCAAGCTGAACAAGATTGAAAGAAAAAATCGAAATAAAGGTTGTATATCTGAAGGTATTGAACAGCCCCATTGCTCCGATTATTTCTCCCGGACTGATTATTCCCTTGTTGTTCAGGAAAAGTGCATGCAGAAGCATCAGACCCCAGCAGACAGCGAAGACAAGCATCGGCCAGTATTTTGCCTGAATATATCCCTGCCTGACAAAATAGTCTCTGAATATTTTTGCATTGCCTGTAAATTTACTCCACTCGTATTTTTCCCTGACATTACTCTTGACAACTTCAATGCCTTCGATTGCTTCTGCCAGACCGGAATTCATTTTGCCGAACTGTTCACGCTGGCTGATACTGACGGGCTTAAGCCTGCGGTTGTAGTCAAGAACGGTTACAGCAAGCAGTAATGCAAATAAAACGGGCACTGCGATAAGATACGGATGAATAAAGAATATAAATATAAACGGAATAATAAAAGCAGTAAGCGAATCGGAAATAAGCATCATACCCGGTGCAAACATCAGGTTCAGCATCCTGACATCATTGGTAGCCCTGGCCATTATATCGCCGATATGCTGTCCTGAATGAAATGTCTGGCTTTTGCCAAGCAGGCTGATATAAAATTCCTCGCGTGAATCCCGTTCTATTCTCTGTGCCAGGAATTCTGTGCTGAAATTCCTGATTAAGCCGGTAACACCCTGCACAAAAGCTGAAAGAACAATTACGGCAGAAAGAACAAACAGGTCCTTTATTATCCAATCCGGTGAAATAATCTTGTCAAAACTTTTACCGATATATACCTGGATGTTGCTGTATGCAAGATTATTGGCAATTGTCATTATGATGATAATAAGCGGAAGTACGGGATATCTCATTACATGACTCAATATCCACGAGACGGGGCTTTTCTTTTTATATCTGAATGCACCTTCGACACGAAACTCTTTTTTTGCCAAGTATTTACCTCAGGATAAAGTTTACTGATTTGCATATATTTGGGCAATAATGAAATATAAAATAAACTGTAAATGAGTCTTAATAAAACCACGAATGAATCAAATGCAGAATAACACGAATGAAACAATGTTTTGTTTGGGGTTACAATAAGCAATATGAGAATCGTTCCATTCACAGATTCCCATTAGTGTTATTAGCGTTCCCATTCGTGTCATCCCGTGGTTAAATTAATGGATTTTAATACATACGCTATGGCATAAGCGTGTGAAATCTACTAAAGTGTCTCCAGTTTGTCTTAAGGAGATATCTGCATGAAGGTTGGTTTTATCGGCTGGCGCGGAATGGTCGGTTCGGTGCTTATAAACAGAATGCTTGAGGAAAATGATTTCGAAGGCTTTGAGTCCTTTTTTTATTCTACATCACAGGCAGGGCAGGCAGGTCCTGATCTCGGATGTGGTACCGGAATTCTGGAAGATGCTTCCGATATCGAAAAACTGAAAAAGCTTGATATTATAATTACATGTCAGGGCGGATCATATACGGAAAAGGTTTTTCCGCAATTAAGAAATGAAAACTGGAAGGGTTACTGGATTGATGCAGCCTCGACTCTGCGCATGGAAGAAGACAGTATAATTGTTCTTGATCCCGTAAATATGGATGTGATTTCCAGAGCTCTTAAAGACGGGAAAAAGGAATTTATCGGCGGCAACTGTACTGTCAGTCTCATGCTTATGGCTCTGGACGGTCTTTTTAAAAACAATATTGTCGAATGGATAAGTTCAATGACATATCAGGCTGCCTCGGGCGCAGGAGCAAAGAATATGCGGGAGCTTCTTGTACAGATGGGAGAGCTTTCCAGCGCATGTTCATCTCTTCTTAAGAACCCCTCATCGGCAATTCTTGATATTGACAGACTTGTCACTGAAAAACTCAATTCTTCCGGTTTTCCGGTTGAAAATTTCCAGGTGCCTCTTGCCGGCAGCCTTATTCCATGGATTGACAGGGAAGTAAGTCCGGGCCTAAGCCGTGAAGAATGGAAAGGATATGCCGAAACCAACAAGATACTTGTGACTGAAAAACCGATACCCGTTGACGGTTTGTGTGTGAGGATCGGGGCTATGCGCAGCCACAGTCAGGGCCTTACAATAAAACTTAAAAAAGATGCTCCTCTTGATGAAATCGGGGAAATGATTGCATCTGCAAACGACTGGGTTAAGATTGTCCCGAATACAAAAGAAGATTCCGTAAAAGAACTGACACCGGCGAGGGTTTCGGGAACGCTTTCGGTACCGGTAGGACGCCTTCGCAAAATGAAAATGGGAAATGAATATCTTTCCGCATTTACTGTCGGCGATCAACTTTTATGGGGAGCCGCCGAACCGGTGCGACGGATGCTGAAAATTACTCTTGATTTTCTCGGAAATTAGTTTTTTCTGCCTGGATTTATACTGTAATCTGAAATTTAATTGATAAATCAGGCAAGTAAAAGTATAATTAATAATATGGGGCGGAATTTTAAAAAACCATTTTTTGCATTAATTCTTTTAGTCTTTTCAGTAGTTACGGCTTTTACCCAGAATAATTATATTCCTGTAATTACCGTTCTTGATTTTGAGCTAAATGGTCTTTCGCAGGCTGAAGGCAGAATTTTTATTGATTATTTATCCTCCCATGTTTCTGCAATCAAGGGTTACCGATTCATTGACCGTTCGCAGAGAGAAGCGATTCTCGAAGAAATGGCTTTTTCGTTAAGCGGAAGCTGTTCGGATGAAGAATGTCAGCTTGAAATAGGGAAAATGCTTGCTGCGGATTATATTATCATAGGCAGTATCGGGACACTTGGAAACCGCTATCTTTTAAATACCAGACTTATTAAAGTAGAAACAAGTGAAACGCAAAAATCGGCATCAGAGAAATATTCATCAATCGATGATCTTGTTGATGACAGCGAAAGGCTTATAAAAGTCCTTTTTAATCTGACTGATGAGGATTTCTCGTCAACGGAAACATCAACTCCGCTATACAGTACGGAAACTTCCACTTTCGGCGGAGAACAGAACACCGATGACTACATGGATTCTGTTTTTGACTATCTGAATGTACGGTCCCAGACCCTTCAGATGCCGGATGGTTCTGTTTATGAAGGTGGGGTTTTTCTAAATATGCCGCATGGCTACGGCTTCAGGACCTGGGGTAACGGGGATTATTTTGAAGGGCAGTTCGTAATGGGTCTGGCAGCAGACGGCTATGTCTATTATGAAAGCGACGGCTATGTCGCAGATTATGTGCAGGATTTAAGCGGCCAATGGATTGAACTTATCGATCCCGAAGAAATTTCCTGGGATAACGGAAGCATTTATTTCGGTGAGACAATTAATAAAACGGCTGACGGCTACGGCTGTCTGTATTACGCAGACGGGTCAATTGAAACAGGACAATGGATTGCCGGAAAACTTTCAGGCGGAGGTGCCGGTGAGTATTCCAGCGGCGCAAAATATGTAGGCCAGTATAAAACGGGGTACTTTGACGGTTTCGGCGAGTACTGGGACGCTTACGGCAATTACTATAATGGTCAATTCAGTGACGGCTATTATTCCGGTGAAGGAACATTTACCTGGTATGACGGGACAGTCTACAAGGGAAAATATGAAAATGGCAGGGCGACCGGCGGCATAATTTATTTTACCGACGGCAGCACGGCCAGCGGTTATCAGGATGAGAACGGAGCCTGGATTACCAAATAGAGATCCTTTTTCCTGCAGATAAAATTAACAATAATCAGAAATATCTTTTTTATCATATCAGCATTGTCAGACTGAATGACTTTTATATGTTAACTTTACTCAATATTATCCTTTTTTAAAATATATTGAAGAAGAAAAAAAGACTGATATATTGTTTTCAGGAATAACGTAATATATTTATAAGGCTACAGGAAAAAACATTCCAAAGCTGAGAATATATTAGAAGAAATTGATTATTATGAAGGTGTAGCGGCGCTTGCCGGTATGTCGGACATGGAAGAAGCCAAAAAGCTTTATAAACAGGCTGAAGACTATTATTATGGTCTTAAAGACCTGACAGAAGAAGAACTTGAGGGAATTATGGCGTTATTAAAAGGTGTCAGTCAGAAGCTGGAATAGGATTTATGAATTATAAATGAGTAATGCATATGCAGGTGCCAGTGATCGCTGACGCATACATATCTGCTATACCAAATATCATTCGTGTAATCGTGGTTAAAAAGGGCTGCCCTTTTACGGACAGCCTTCATTATCAGAAATATATTTTTCTACCATTTACCTGTTTTTGCCATGGAAGGTTTCGGAAGCCCTTCAAGTTTCTTCAGGGCTTCATCAATATCTGACTGCGGTAATTCATAGTCGTGAAGTTCGCCCTGGAAATATTTGTCATAACCGGTCAGGTCCATAAGTCCGTGGCCGCTCAGGTTAAAGAGAATTACCTTTTCCTTGCCTTCTTCTTTTGCTTTTTTTGCTTCCTGGATTACTGCTGCAACTGCATGGCTGGTTTCAGGAGCAACAATGATGCCTTCAGTTCTGGCAAAATCAACAGCCGATTTATAGCATTCAAGCTGATGGATTGCGCGTGGTTTCATAAGCCCTTCGACAATTGCCTGGCAGACAAGCGGGGCCATTCCGTGATAACGCAGACCGCCTGCATGAATCGGAGGCGGAATAAAATCGTGTCCAAGGGTATACATCGGAAGAAGGGGTGTCATTTTGGCAAGATCGCCGTGGTCGTAAAGGAACGGCGCTTTGGTCAGTGTGGGACATGAGAAAGGTTCCACAGGAATGATTTCAATGTCTGCGCCGTTGATTTTGTCGGCTGTAAACGGAAATGAAAGCCCGGCGAAATTTGATCCGCCGCCGACGCAGCCGATAATTATATCGACTTTCTTTTCATTGAATTTTACAAGCTGTTTTTTTGCCTCGAGTCCGATAATTGTCTGATGCAGCATTACATGATTAAGTACTGAACCAAGAGAATATCTGGTTTCGCCTTTCGGATCTGTTACAGCTGCCTCGATTGCTTCGCTTATTGCAATGCCGAGACTTCCCGGAGTGTCCGGATATTGGGCAAGAACACTGCGTCCGGCCTGGGTTTCATTACTCGGGCTTGCGATACATTTGCCGCCCCAGGTCTGCATCATCAGCTTTCTGAAAGGTTTCTGGTCGAAACTGACCCTTACCATAAAAACCTTGCATTCCAGTCCTACAAGTGAGCAGGCAAAAGCCAACGCACTTCCCCACTGGCCGGCGCCTGTTTCGGTTGTCAGTTTTTTGATGCCGAACCGCTTGTTATACCAGGCCTGGGCAACAGCCGTATTCGGTTTGTGGCTGCCCGGAGGGCTGACGCTTTCGTTTTTAAAATAGATTCTGGCAGGTGTGTCCAGAAATTTTTCAAGATGAACAGCACGCTGCATCGGCGAAGGTCTCCAGCGATAGAGAAGTTCAAGGACTTCTTCCGGTATATCAATCCAGCGTTCCTGGCTTACTTCCTGTTCGATGAGGTTCATCGGAAAAACAGGAGCAAGCATGTCCGGGGTAACAGGGTTTCCGTCAGGACCAAGGGGAGGCTGAAGCGGAGTAGGCAGATCTGCTGCGAGGTTGTACCACTGGCGCGGAATTTCATCTTCTGTTAAAAAAATCTTGGTAGCCATAATTCTTCCTCTATGATTTGATTAAGAGAATTGAAAAGTCTCTATATATAGAAAAGTTAAACCCGCTTTGGTTTGCTGTCAAGGAAAACTATTAATTTTGAATGGTGACAGAGTCAAAACCCGAATTTAAATACGTATCATCCGTCCCTTACATCTATGCCTTGATCCGGTTCATGCCGTTCTGCAGGTCCATGAAGTTTTTGACATTTTCCTCGCCGATCCTGTTAAGCTCTCTGGACTGGTCCAGGATGGTCTGGACAAGGCCGGCAAGGCGGTCAATCTGCACAGAGATATCGCCTGCCGTGTCGTTGATTTGAGTGTTATATGAGGCGCCGTTTTCTATACTGCGGTCCATATTCTCAAGCGCTCCGAATACCCTGGTTTTTGACTCAAGCAGATTTGTAACGGACTGGTTAATGCTTTT
>CAZKOK010000055.1:0-12187 GCA_964554355.1 uncultured Spirochaetia bacterium
AATATGATAACAGCTCAGGCAGTTACAAAACTGCATGATCTTGGGTTCTCATTTGATCTGACACCTCCAGCCATTTTTACCGGTGATAATATGGAAGTGACAGATACCGAAGTTGAAGCTCTGATTGTACCTGTTGAACTTTCAGAAGGTAAAATGGAAATTAATGTAGCTATCAGAGAAAGGGCAAAGGAGGAAAGTAAAAATGAAAACAAAATCCGATTTCCCCAATATAAATGAGAGAACGCCTGAGGGATTAAGACCGGATGGGAAAAAATACAGAGTCCTTGTTGTTGATGATTCGATGTTTGTTACCAAACAGATTACACAGATACTGACCTCCGAAGGTTTTGAAATTGCGGGAACAGCAAATGACGGACAATCCGGAATAGAAAAATACAAGGAACTTTATCCGAACATTGATCTGGTAACAATGGACATTACAATGCCTAAAATGGATGGAGTTACAGCTCTGGAAAAGCTAATTGAATTCGACAAGGAAGCAAAAATTGTAATGATAAGTGCTCTGGGAAAGCAGGATCTTGTCAAAAAGTCCTTGCTTTTGGGCGCAAAAAATTATATAGTCAAGCCGTTGGACAGAAAGAAGGTCCTGGAAAGGGTTCTCATGAGTCTTAAATAGGGCGGCTAGCTCAGTTGGTTAGAGCACTTGCTCGACACGCAAGGGGTCGATGGTTCGAGTCCATTGTCGCCCAGCACTAAAAAAGACCACTATTTGGTGGTCTTTTTTAGTGCTGGACAATATGAAAGATGGCGCTTGTGGATTGTGCAAAAAAACAGAACCCGCCTTCGGAAGAACAGCTTAAGCTGATTTCTCAGGGAAAGTTCTTTTTTTATGCACACTGCAAAAGCTGTTTTCTGCTTATTATGAAACGGGCAAAAGAATTTACTTGTTACTGATTTTCATGATGTCGTGTTTGTCCGAAAGCGATACAAATCGGCTCTGTCCCAATTTTATATGTAAGAAAAATTTAAAATTGATAATAATCCGGACAGGATTGATTAAAACAAACAGAGTGGCTGTCAGATATATGATAGTTGCCAGGTGTAAAATTTTTCTTTTCTTGCAAAGCTTCCTTCCCGGTTTATGACTAAAAATTGATTTCCCGGATATTATATGATAATATACATAATATTTTTACAAATCAGAGGTATAAAGTGAAAAGATTTATTTTACTGGCTGTATTTATAATTGTATCTGCCGGAGTCTGTTTTTCACAGGCTAATAATACTAACATAAGCGGAGATGTAACTCTTATTGTAAAAAGGAATATGTATATTGATTCATTTATCTATCCTCTTACATATAAAGGCATTACCATGTTTATGGATGATCTTGCCATGGATAATACAGAATTGCATCAGAAATTATTGCCCGTTTATGAAAAATTGGTTGAAAAAAATCAAAAATCAAAAAACATCGGTAACGGGATAGCAATTGGTGGCGGAGTTTTAATTGCTGCAGGTGTTACTTTATGCATCGTTTTAAGCATTGATACACAAACAGGAGATTTTTATTTAGACCCTGCTATTGCATTGCCTACTCTTATTCCTGCTGGAATAATTGGCAGCAGTGCAATCGCTTTTGGACTTTTGGGAGGTGATGGTGGATGGTATGGCGGTCCGAATGATAATGATTTTCTGGATTTTGTAAACAAACACAACAGGGCAAACCCTGATCATCTGATTACTGTCAAATAAAAAAAAGAGGGAATTAATCCCTCTTTTTTTTGATAATTTTGATTATTACAGCTTCCTTCTTACCGCTCCCGTATCAGCCGAAGTAGCCATGTGTGCATAAACTTTCAATGCCTGACTTATGTTCCGGTCCCGGTCCCGGGGTTTAAATGCCTGATCCCCATGGGCTTCTTCTTTCTTTCTTCTTTCAGCCAGTTCAGCATCGCTCATATCGATTTTTATCAGTCTTTCAGGTATGTCGATTTCAATCATATCGCCGTCCTCAATAAGTCCGATTGCGCCGCCTGCGGCTGCTTCCGGTGATACATGCCCTATTGAAAGACCTGATGTTCCGCCTGAAAATCTTCCGTCAGTGATAAGGGCACATTCCTTGCCCAGATGCATGGATTTGATATATGAAGTCGGATAAAGCATTTCCTGCATGCCAGGGCCCCCTTTGGGGCCCTCATAACGGATGATAACGACATCGCCTGCCTTGATTTTTCCGTTGAGGATGCCGTCACATGATGCTTCCTGGGAAGAAAAAACTTTGGCAGGGCCTTTGAACTTAAAGATAGAGGGATCCACTCCGGCTGTTTTAACAATACAGCCTTTTTCGGCAAGATTCCCGAAAAGCACGGCAAGTCCGCCGTCAGGATAATAGCAGTGTTCGAGATCGCGTATACATCCGTTTGTTCTGTCTTTATCCAGTTCATTATACATTGCAGAATGGCTTCCCATTACCAGATTACCCGCAACGCCCCCGGGTGCTGCCTTGTAAATAGATTCGGCATCCTTGTCATCCGATGTCATTATATCCCATTTTGAAAGGGCGTCTTTAAGCGTCACGCCTTCAACCCGTTTCACGCCTGTATCAATAAGTTTTGCCCTGTCAAGTTCTGCAAGGATTCCGAGGATTCCCCCTGCGCGGTTGACATCTTCCACATGGTAATGTGAACTGGGCGCTACTTTGGAAAGGCAGGGTATTTTCCTGGATAATCTGTCAATGTCTTTCATTGTGAAATCCACTTCAGCATCATGTGCTATCGCAAGCAGATGAAGTACCGTGTTTGTTGACCCGCCCATAGCGATATCAAGCGACATTGCATTCAGGAATGCTGCCTTTGTGGCAATTGAGCGTGGCAGTACCGAGTCATCGTTGTTGAAATAATGAGCATTGGCCATTTCAACAATTCTTTCTGCAGCCTGTTCGAACAGCTCGAACCTCTTGCTGTGTGTTGCAATAAGGGTTCCGTTTCCTGGCAGCGCCATTCCAAGTGCTTCATTCAGGCAGTTCATCGAGTTTGCGGTAAACATTCCTGAACACGATCCGCATGTCGGACAGGCGACCTCTTCGACTTTTTTGACTTCTTCGTCGCTTATGTTGGAATCAGCACCCATAACCATTGCGTCAACAAGGTCATATTTTTTATCTCCGATAATTCCGGCTTCCATCGGTCCGCCGGAAACAAAAATTGCAGGTATGTTCAGCCTCATGGCTGCCATCAGCATTCCCGGAGTAATTTTGTCGCAGTTTGATATGCATATAAGCGCGTCCACTGTATGGGCATTGGCCATGTATTCAACGCTGTCAGCTATCAATTCTCTTGAAGGAAGCGAATAAAGCATTCCGCCGTGTCCCATGGCTATACCGTCATCAATCGCTATTGTATTGAATTCAGCTGCAAAACAGCCTTTGCTTTCAATTATTTCCTTTACTTTCTGACCGATTTCATGCAGGTGAACATGTCCGGGTACAAATTGTGTAAAGGAATTGACAATTCCGATTATCGGTTTTCCCATCTGACTGTCTTTCATGCCATTGGCCCGCCAAAGACTTCTGGCGCCGGCCATCTTTCTGCCGTTTATGGTCTGATTGCTTCTTAACTGCCTGGACATATTTAACTCCTTATTCTGTTCCTTCAAAATTTTTTATACAAAAATCCCGGACTGCATGAGCCCGGGAATATGAATCAGTTTATTTCTTTTTCTTTCCCCAGTTTTCAGGTCTGAGTGATCTTACAGCAGTGCCTGCTTTCCACATTTCAGATTCGCGGATCTGCCTTAATTCCTCATCCAGTTTTACCTGATAGTCAGGAGCACTGTTTGCCTTGATTGTTATGGCCGTTTCTTTTCCCGAAACAACAGATTTGTAAAGTTTTTTAAAAACCGGAAGTGTTGCTTTCTTGAATATTGGTTTCCAGTCAAGGGCACCTCTCTGAGCTGTTGTTGAACAATTTGCATACATCCAGTCCATTCCGTTTTCGCCAACGAGGCGGATCAGACTCTGTGTAAGTTCTTCCACTGTTTCGTTGAATGCTTCTGAAGGTGTGTGTCCGTGTGCGCGGAGAACATCATACTGAGCTTCCATTACGCCTGCAAGACAGCCCATCAGAACACCTCTTTCACCGGTAAGGTCGGAATGTACTTCCTGTTCGAATGTCGTCGGGAAAAGGTATCCTGATCCGATTGCGATTCCAAGTGCCAGAGTTCTGTCTTTGGCTCTTCCTGTAAAATCCTGGAATACAGCGTAGCTTGAGTTGATCCCTGATCCTGCAAGAAAGTTTGTTCTGACACTTGCGCCTGAACCCTTGGGAGCTACAAGGATAACATCGATATTTTCAGGCGGAATTACGCCGGTCTGGTCTTTGTATACAATTGAGAAACCATGAGAAAAATAGAGAGCGTCACCTTCATTCAGGCAGGGTTTTAGAATGGGCCATACGGCTTTCTGTCCTGCATCTGAAATAAGATACTGAATGACAGTTGCTTTTTTTGCGGCTTCTTCAATCGGGAAAAGAGTTTTTCCAGGCACCCAGCCGTCCTTTACAGCCTTGTCCCACTGAACCTTGAAATCCGGAGACTGACCGATTATTACGTTAAAACCGTTATCTTTCATGTTAAGGGCCTGAGCAGGGCCCTGAACGCCGTAACCGATAACTGAGATAACTTCGTCTTTTAATACTTCTTTTGCTTTTTTAAGATCAAATTCTTCACGCATTACAATGTCTTCAACAACACCGCCAAAATCAATTTTTGCCATGTTTTTCCTCCAAAATATTCACCTGTATCAATATCTACAGGGTTTATTTATGATTATTTAGTGGTATATGTGTATCACAATTTTAATATTGAATAAAGTGTTATTTTCAATATATAGTATTGCATAAAACGCAATAATCATTGCATAGCAACAGGAGGTCCGGTATGGATTTTCACAGTCTGAAGCTGTTTATTCATCTGTCCGGTTCACTGCACTTTGCCAGGACCAGCCAGGCCTGTAATATCAGTCCATCAGCGCTGTCCCGGACCATTCAGCGTCTGGAAAATGAGACTGGCAGCAAACTGTTTATCAGAGATAACAGATCGGCCGAACTGACCCCGGAAGGAAAACAATTTCTGGAATTTGCCCAGGATGTAATCGGTAAATGGGAAGACTACAGCGAAAAAGCAGCTGGTGATGTGAATATTATCAAGGGTGAAATAAAAATATACTCATCTGTTACAGCATCTTTCAGTATACTGACAGGGCTTTTTTCCAGTTTCAGGAAACTATATCCTGATGTTCATATAAACCTTCAGACAGGAGCTGCGGAAAATGCTATCCCAATGGTGAAAAACGGTCAGGCCGATATTACGGTTGCCGCTAAACCCGACAAATTGTCAGCAACAATGAAATTCCGTACTGTTACAATTACTCCTCTTATTCTCATTTCACCCCTGATTGACTGTGAAGTATCCGGCATGATCCTGAATGACGATATACCCTGGGACAGAGTTCCCATGATACTGCCGGAGCAGGGGTTATCCCGTTCAAGAATCAACAGCTGGTTTTCCCAAAAAGGCATACGTCCCAACATTTACGCTGAAGTCGCCGGACACGAAGCAATTATCTCAATGGTTCATCTGGGCTGCGGTATCGGGGTTGTACCTCTTCTTGTACTTGAAAACAGCACATTGAAAGACAAGGTAAGGCAGATTGAAATAAGGCACTTCCTCAAGCCCTATTCGGTAGGTTTGTGTGTTCTGAAAAAAAGGCTTGATTCTCCTGTGGTGTGGGCTTTCTGGGAAACCGGGATGGATGAATTGTGATGAGTACGATGGACACAAAGATGATAAAGTACCCAAATATTATTGGGGTAGAGCCGATTTCAATGGGGACAGAGCCGCGAAACCGGTTTGGGGAGTCAGTTGAGACTTATTCTCCGGAATTGTTTGTTTTTCTTAACAATCACATAAACCTTACTATATTACTCGACTTTATCTGTTTTGATTATTACATTCAGACTATGAACAGATTACTGGTTATATTTGGTTTGGTTCTTCTGGTTTTCCCGGCGTGCAGCCAGGGTAAATCTGAAGCTGAAGCAGGGACTGCAACTCAGGAAGCTGCGACAATCGGAGGTTTGGTTATGGAAAATCAGCATGATTTTCCGGTTATAATGAGCGAAGAGGAATGGAAAAAGCTTCTCGATCCTTTCAGCTACAATATTCTGCGGGAGGCCGGAACAGAAAGGGCTTTCACAGGTGAGTATGACAATTTTTATGAAAAGGGCACTTATTATTCAGCTGCAACGGGGCAGCCTCTTTTCCGGTCGGAAGCGAAGTATAAATCAGGTACAGGCTGGCCCAGTTTCTTTGAACCGATTTCCGATGATGCTGTAGTGCTAAATGCGGATGGAGGCTACGGTATGCTCAGGGTGGAAGTTCTGGACAGTCTGTCAGGGTCTCATTTGGGGCATGTTTTTGAAGATGGTCCTAAGCCCACAGGACTGCGCTACTGCATGAATTCCGCTTCGCTGATATTTGTAGCGGGCGGTGATCCTCTGCCGGGAAGGCTGCTTCAATTACAGCGTCGTTCAGGCATAATCGGTGAGAATAAGGCGGACTGAAACAGATCCCTGCAGCTGAATGTTAAATGAATGGAATATCTGGCCTTCATCCTGCTGGTGCTGATGCCATACTTGTGAAATTCACTGATCAATAATTTTTTTCAGCTAAATTCCTTTTTGGCTAAAAATATATTGCAATTATTCATCCAATACTTAATAATTAATAAAAAAGGCAGATGAGGGAAGTTGTGAAGATTTTAATAGTAGAAGATGATTTTGCAAGCAGAAAAATGCTTCAGAAATACCTTTCACCTTACGGCGAATGTGATGTGGTTGTGGACGGGCAGGAGGCGCTGGATGCTTTCGCGCTGTCTTTGAATGAAGAGACGCCGTATGATCTGATTTGTCTTGATATCATGCTTCCGAAAATTGATGGTCAGGATGTTTTAAAGCAGATCCGCAGCATTGAAAAAGAGAAGGGGATTGAAGGTCTTGACGGCGTGAAAATTATCATGACTACCGCATTGGGTGATACAAAAAATATAATGGATGCATTTAAAAACCAGTGTGAAGGTTATCTTCAGAAGCCTATCGAACGTGTCAGACTGATTCAGGAAATTCGAAAACTCAAGCTGATCGTCTGATTTCAGGAATTTACATAAAAAGTTCTTTTTTGACCGGTTCTCCAGAGAATATGTCCAACCGGGCTGTTTTCCCGCAATAGTTTTCAAAATCGGCGGGTTCCATTCCCGGTTTCAGGTTCTTTTCACTCCGGAATATTCCGCAATTACTGTAATCGAGTATTTCACCTTTTTTTATGTTTTTTCGGGCAAGTACAGATC
The DNA here is from genome assembly GCA_964554355.1 of uncultured Spirochaetia bacterium. Taxonomy (GTDB): domain Bacteria; phylum Spirochaetota; class Spirochaetia; order CAZKOK01; family CAZKOK01; genus CAZKOK01. Next base: position 7,367 of record CAZKOK010000055.1, read on the forward strand.
TTCTTGTAGTATAATAATTTTCTGCTTCGGAAGCTGTCAGCCTTTTATTCCCGTCGCCAAGAACAAGTTCTGTCTTTTCTGCTCCGTATCTTTTTTTATACTCGTGTATTATTTCATCAGGTTTTTCATTTTCAGCTGCCCTTACTGCTTTTACCATGGTTTTCAGTGATTCCGGATTCAGCGCTATCGGATCATCAAGGCCGCTGCCTTCGTTTGAAAGCGTAAAATGTTTTTCAAGCATTACCGCCCCGCAGGCAAGCGCCAGTACCGGCACCAGGACAGGGTCCAGCGAATGATCTGAGACGCCCGCTTTTCTGCCGAATTCCAGAGCAAGTTTCGGGATAATCCTCAGATTGTAATCTGTTTCCGGAGCGGGATAGGAAGTTACGCAGTGCAGAAGAATTTCAGTATTTCCGGCAATCCTGAGGGCTTTTTCAATATCTCCGGTCTGCGAGACTCCTGTTGATAATATAAGCGGGATATTGAAGGACTGGACCTTTTTTAAAAGGGTGGTATGGTTCAGTTCGGGAGAGGCTATTTTCAGCTGACCGGCCCCCATCTGAAAAAGTTTCTCAGCACTCACTAATCCGAACGGAGTGCACAGAAATCCGATTTGGTACTGCGAGCAGAGTCTGATAAGCTCCGCATAAAAATCCGGAGGACATTCAAGGTTTTTAAACCTTTGATAGATTGATATCATTCCGCCGGGCAGCTTTATTGCGCCTGAAGCAGGATGGACAATTTCATCTGCAATTACATACTGAAATTTTATTATATCAGCACCTGCTTCTTTTGCGGCTGCTATCATCCTTTCGGCATGAGAAATGCTCCCATTGTGTGATGTCCCCGCCTCTGCTGCTATAATCACCTGTTTTTCTCCGTAAATCCGTATTTTTTTCTATTATATAAAAAAAATGATCGACATAATTCCTCTCTTTCTGTAAACTCATAAAGAGGATTTTACTTATTATAAGTAAAGCTGCAAATAAAAGCCATCTGTTTTAATATGAAACATATAAAGCAGTGAATATTAAAGCAGAATTCCATATGGAGGTAATTATGACTGGTATTATTTGTGATATGTGCGGAACAAAAATCAAGAATGCTAACAGGGAACAGAATTACTGGACAATCGGCGAACTCGATTTATGTCCTGCCTGCGTTTCGGAGTTCGAATCAAGAGTTCAGAAAACTGCAGACCATGATCCGTATTCACTTACTTCATACAAACGGGCTATGAAAGATACAATCAGTAAAATCGCAAAATAATTTTATAAAGACTGATATTTATAGGGCTGCCATTTTCGGGGGCCCTTTTTTTTCTTATTCTAATGATATAAGGATGACCTCACGCTAAGCGCGCGACGATATAAGCGACGCTAAGTTGTGATTTGGGAATAAATATATTTTTATACTTTTACCGAGATCCAATGAAAACGTTGCGTCGTTTTTATCATAGCGTCGTCGCGTGAGGTATTCTTCGGATAAGGCTTATTCTTTGGGCATTATCCTGTCAAATCCGGCATAAGGCACAAGCTTCTTCGGGATGGAGACGCTGCCGTCTTCATTCTGGAAATTTTCAAGGATGGCTATGAATGCCCTGGAGACAGCGATTGCCGTACCATTAAGCATATGTACATGCCGGTTGCCGTTTTCGTCCCTGAAACGGACCTTGAGTCTTCTGGCCTGATAATCGGTGCAATTTGATGTGCTGGTTATTTCTCCCCAACCGCCTTCTTCACCGCGTCCGGGCATCCATGCTTCGAGGTCGTATTTCCTGTAGGCCGGCGCACCAAGGTCGCCTGTACATGTATCCACTACCCGGAACGGAATTTCGAGTCCGGAGAATATTTCCTCTTCGATCGCCAGCAGTTCCTGGTGCATGGCTTCTGACTGATCAGGTCTGCAGTAGACAAACATTTCAACTTTTGAAAATTGATGGACCCTGTAAAAACCTTTGGAATATTGTCCTGCGGCGCCTGCCTCGCGGCGGAAACAGTGTGACATCCCTGCAAGCCTTATCGGCAGATCTTCGGCAGGGATAATGGTATCAGCATAGAAGCCGCCCAGCGTGATTTCGGAAGTTCCGATAAGACATAAATCAAGCCCTTCGAGGCTGTAAATATTGGTTTCTGCTCCGCGGGGATTGAATCCTGTTCCCCGAACGATTTCCTCTTTTGCGATATCAGGTGTAATCGTCACGGTAAAACCTTTATCCCGGAGTATTTCCATTGCATAACGGCAAAGCGCCATTTCCAGAAAAGCGCCTTCATTTTTTAGAAAATAAAATTTTGTTCCGGAAACTTTGGCCCCGGTATCAAAATCAAGGATATCAAGGGATTTACCGAGTTCAGTATGGTCTTTGGCCCTGAACGGGAATGAGGGGATTTTGCCTATACGTTTGATTTCAGTATTGTCCTTTTCTTCCCTGCCTTTCGGGGCATCGGGATGCGCCATATTGGGAATCGCCGAAGCGGCTTCATCAAGTTCAGTCTCGACATTCTGAAGTTCTTCTTCAATTGCGCTGATCTTTTCCTTGAGCAGTTTGCCTTCCTCAATACAGGTCTGCCTGGTCTGATCATCGAGTTTCTGCTTCATTTTTGCAGCGTTATCGTTCCTCTGTTTGCGCAGTTCTTCGGCTTTATGAATTATCTCGTTGCGTCTGTCATACAATGCAACAGCCTTGTCTGCGTCGGCATGCATAAAGCGGTCGGTGATGTTTTTCTTAACCTCAGAAAGGTTTTCCTTGACGAATTTCATGTCTAACATAATAGCAGATAATACCTGAATGGAAGCCTATTTACAAGACCGTAAAGGAATAATGTCTCACGCGACGACGCTACGATCGGGACAATCCAGGAAAACTCCTGTGACTTCCGTGAAAGATGTATATTTCATGGAAACTATTAAGCCTGGATTTTATTGAGGCGCCTGTAGCGTCGTAGCGTGAGGTTTTTTGGAATTGCATAAAACCCGATTATATTCTACTTTTTCAGTATGAAACTTCATATTGCCCTTCTTGAACCGGAGATTCCCCAGAATACCGGCAATATCGCACGGACCTGTGTTGCGCTGGGAGCGGTCCTGCATCTGATAAAGCCGCTCGGGTTTTCGATTGATGACAAACAGGTAAAAAGGGCAGGGCTGGATTACTGGGAAGATCTTGATCTGAAAGTATATGAGCATTTTGCGGGTTTTCTTGATTCGATAGATGTACCGGTTTTTCCGGCGACTACCAAGGCTTTGAATATCTACTCGGATATTAATTTCGGGGAGCAATGCTGCCTGCTTTTCGGAAAGGAGTCGGCCGGTATTCCGGAGGAATATCTGATTAAAAACAGGGAAAACTGCTTCCGTATTCCGATGAAGGATGATACAAGGTCGCTGAACCTTTCCAATGCAGCGGCCATTGCAGCTTATGAGGTATACAGGCAGCATAATTTCCTCGGACTTAAAATGAAAGGTGAGCTGCATCGGCATATGTGGTAATTATAAATTAGGAATTGGGGACGGCTGGGCTGTGGATAATAAGATTTAATTGACAGGTTTTTTAGCTTTTCCTATCATTTGGGAATGAAATTTAATAATGTATCAGATTTCTGATATCCGTGATGGAATGGAAAATGATTTATAATAAAAAGGAGTAATCATGAAAGTAACAAACATGGTTGTTTTATTGGTCATTTCAGTTTTTTCTGTTTTTGCCAATTCGGGTGGATATACAATAGATGGTGCCGGCGGTGCTGTAGTACCGGTAAAAAATAACTCCATAACAATGGAAAAGGAATTTATTTATATAGATGTCATACCTGAAGGATTCAATTATTTCAGAGTTGAATATGACTGTATATTCCATTTCAGAAATAAAACCGACCCGACACAGGAAGTGCTGATCGGTTTTCCGCATAAGTATGAAATCTATATGGAACAGGGAGAAGAATATGGTGATCTTTATCAGGAATCAGAAAGAAATCCGGTGGTAAAGGATTTCAAATTCCGGGTGAACGGAAAGGAAGTCAAATATGAAGTATATCCGGCCGAAGCCAATCCCGCATTTACGGATGTTCCGGCTTATGATTATGTGCATACAGCCGAAGTGCATTTTTCTCCCGGAGAAGAAAAAATAATCAGGAATTCGTTTTCCATGAACAAAATAATAAATTGCATACCCGATCCTGCAATGGGGAGTGATGAAAACAAATCAGTAATAGATTATATACTGCGTACCGGGGCATCATGGAAAGGTCCTATAGGATCATCTGAAATTACTGTTACTTTTCACGACAGACCGGAAAATACTTACTATGTAGAATCAAACATTAAGCCGGATGAAATTTCCGGTAATCATGACTGGATCGTATACAGGTTCAGTAATTTTGTTCCGGATAAAGACATCAGGATTACATTCGGTTTTTCAAGACTTTCGGATGATGAAACGATAAAACAGATTACCACTTATTTCGATAAAAAGGACTTTGATACCGTTCGTTTCCTACTCTGGAAATGGGACGTTATTACAGCATAGGACGATAAGGATTACCGGATTAAGGATTTTATAAGAAATATTGCATATAAAACAGCTTATCAATATTACAACTCTGCTCCTGACATTGCAATTTCGCTATATCTGATCGCACTGCATCATGCCCGTTCGCATACAGAAAAGGATTATTTCCTGATAGAATATGCCGAGGATTGGGATGATTTTGCTGACATAGTATCAGGATGGGAACATGAAGGGGAAAAAAACTCACCATGCTAGTATATTGTCTACAATATTGCCTGCCTTTATTCCATGGAAGGAGAGCTTTATGAATCAGA
>CAZKOK010000056.1:0-9097 GCA_964554355.1 uncultured Spirochaetia bacterium
GTCTTTCACAGATAAAAATCGACCGCTTTTTTGAGATACCGATAAAGGTTAAAGATTACCGGGTAATGGTCGGCGGGACTTCGGTAATTTGCGGTACCGAAGCTGTGAAAACCGGAACTGTAAAAAACGGCGAAGTAGGCTGATATGATTCTGCAGAAAATCCAGTTGTCTGAGATTTCTGAAGAGACTAATCTGCTGCAGACCCCATTCTGGGCTTTATTCAAATCAGCATTTGGCTGGCATGCAGATGCGTTTAAATATGACTCATCCACAATTCTTGTGCTTTACAGAAAAATAAAGGGATTCGGCTGGTTTTGCTACATACCGCATGGACTGGCAGGGCTCGAAAATACTGATCCGGCGGAACTATCAGAACAACTTGTTCCCCTTCTTGAAAAAAAACCGTTTACCGTACGCTTTGATCTCCCCTGGAAAAAACCTTTGAAAAATCCTCCAGGCCTCAGAAAGGCTGTTTCGGACATCCAGGTTCCTTCGACCGTGATGCTTGATCTCCGGGCAGGAGAAGAAGCACTCCTTTCAGCAATGAAACCCAAAACCCGCTACAATACCAAACTTGCACAGAAAAAAGGCGTGAAAATTTATAAAGGCGGATTTGATGATATTGAATCCTGGTACAATCTGCACAGAATAACTGCCGAAAGGGACAAAATCAGCATTCATTCACTAAAATATTACCAGGAGATATTCAGACTGGCAGAAAAGTCTGACGGCATCAGCATTAAAATCTATCTTGCAAAACACGAAGAAGATCTTCTTGCAGGCATAATTGTTGTGGAACACGGCCAAAGAGCGACTTACCTGGCCGGCGCGTCTTCAAATGAAAAAAGAAATTTAATGCCCGCATATGCCCTTCAGTGGAAAGCAATGCAGGAAGCAGCCGCTGCAGGTTTGAAAGAATACGACATGTTCGGTATTGCCGAAACCGATGACCCCAAAGACCCCATGCACGGTGTCTACCGCTTTAAAACCGGTTTCGGCGGAAGAATAATACACCGTGCCGGCTGCTGGGACTATCCAGTAAAAAAAATAGCCTATAATCTGTTCCGCACCGGCGAAAAGCTCCGTAAATTCTACTACAAGGTCTGGAAGAAGCGATAAAAAAATCAGGAAGGCCTTATCCCAAATCTCACGCAACGACGCGACGACGCTACGAGCTGGATGATACAAGAAACATCCAACAACTACCATGAGAAAATTATATTTCACGGAAGTTATAAGATTTTTCATAAATTGATACGTTCGTAGCGTCGTCGCGTCGTTGTGTGAGGCTGAATTTGGTGTACAATTAATTGTGATTACTTTAAAAGCAGTGATATAATCTGATATGAGGCAATGATGAAAATATCCGTTATATTATTAACCGTCATTTTCCTGATCATTTCTACAGGCTGCGGCATTGATGATGATTATGGGTCTTCTTTTTACCGTGATGAAATGAGGAGTTTTGTCCAGGACATAAGCAGCTATGCCCGAACTTTTGATCCATCATTCATTGTTATTCCCCAGAACGGACATGAGCTGCTTACCGAAAACGGTGATGAGACCGGGGAAGCTGCACAGGAATACATTCAGGCGATTGACGGAGTGGGCAGGGAGGACCTTTTTTACGGATATACAGATGACAATGTTCCTACGCCTGCATCCGAAAGGGATTATATGACTGCCTTTATGGATATTGCCGAATCCGAAGGTGTTGAGGTTCTGGTAACTGATTACTGCCTGGGAACACCTAATGTCGATGATTCATATGCCCTCAGTACCGCCAAAAGCTACATTTCCTTTGCAGCAGATCACAGGGAACTTGACAATGTGCCTTCATATCCGTCAGATCCGGTGAATGTAAACACCGCTGACATTTCCTCGCTGGCAGAGGCTCAGAATTTTCTGTATCTGCTGAATCCATCCGATAATGCAGCTTATACGGACAAAGACACATTTATCACTGCTCTCCAGTCGCTGGATTACGATGTCCTGATAATCGATTTGTTTTTTGACGGCACTGAACCTTCAATACTCACATCCGACGATGTAGACAATCTGAGGCTGAAAGCAACAGGCGGCGGGAACCGTCTTGTAATCGCCTATATGAGCATCGGGGAAGCAGAGGACTACAGATATTACTGGCAGCCGGCCTGAGACACTGTCAAACCAGGATGGATAGCAGAGGAAAATCCTGACTGGCCGGGAAACTATAAAGTCCGCTACTGGGATGATGAATGGCAGAGCATCATATTTGGGAATGATTCTTCCTGCCTTAAAATGATAATAGATGCGGGATTTGACGGAGTCTACCTTGATATTATTGATGCATTTGAATATTTTGAGGAACAGTAAAAAAACGAATAAATTGAAAACATGATTGTATTGTTAATATAAATAATATCCGGATGAAAATACTTGGAATATTTTTATGTATTCCTGCAGGAGTGATAATAGCAATTCGTGCCCGGAGCGGGTGGCTAAAAAAAGACTGCCTGAACAACGGTCAGGCAGTCTCCATTTAGGAGTAGTGTATGAAAAAAGCTGGTCCGAGAAGTAATGCGGGTCCATACAGTTCGGGATAAGCGCATTAAGCAAAATCCGCAATATCTCTGTAATTAATTATATAGCATCAGAAAAGAATGTCAAAAAAACCATGTATTTTTTGGAAATTATTTTTTCAATGAAAAAACAGGTTTTCAGCTGAAAATAGCCTTAAATTTTCTTCCCCGGTCAAATTCATTCAGGAACATTCCGAATGATGTCGCTCCGGGAGAAAACAGGAGTATGTCTCCGCGGCTGCAGAGTGACAGGGCTTTCTGTACAGCAGCTTCCAGACTGCTGAAAGGTCCCGAAAATGAAGTATCCGCTTTTCTGAAATAGGGTATCATTTTTTCTGTAGCATTGCCTGCAAGGAATACGGCATGTTTAGGTAATGCCGCATAACTCTCCAGGACCGAAAAATCAATCTCCTTGTCGGTACCTCCGGTGATAAGCACGACAGGCCGGCTGAAACTTTTTACCGCCTGAGCCGTTGCATCCGGAATTGTTGCAGCGCTGTCATTATAAATCTCAATACCGTCTTTTTCGCCTATTTTTTCAAGCCTGTGCTCGATTCCGCTGAAAGTCTCTGCTCCATTCTGCAGCTGTTTTTCATTCATACCCGAAAGAGCTGCGATCAGTGCTGCATTAAGCATATTCAGACGGTTATGGCTTCCCGGAATCAGGGCTTTGCCGAAATCCATATTTACGGTTTTGCCTTCAATATGAATTTCTCCTTTGCATCCTTCCAGATATGCTCCTGAAAAACCATCAGGCCTTTTTTCCCGGCTTATATAATATATTCCGGCCCTGCATTTCCGGGCAAACCTGTCAGTATAGCTGTCATCAAGATTGAATACTGCTTTTTTATCTTCGGTTTGTCCCGAGAAAATCAGTTCCTTGTCTCTGGCGTAATCATCAAGCGAATTATAGCTGTTCTGATGATCATTCATTATATTCGTGACAAGTGAAATATCAGGATTAAAAGAAAGACTTTTCGGCAGATCGGCAAGCTGCCAGGAAGACATTTCCAGTATTACCGGGGCATCGTGGTTTTTCACGGCATCGTAGTAAAAACTCAAAGGAGAAACAGTTATATTGCCGCCCAGGAAAGATTTGATATTATTGCAGCTGTGGAAATGCTGAAGGGCCGAGACCGTTGTGGATTTCCCTTTGCTTCCTGTTACGGCATAGACTTTATTCTCTGTAAAACGCAGAAAAAGGGAAATATCAGTCTCGATATTGTTATTCATCCCTAGAAACGGGGAAGTTTTCGGGACCCCGGGATTCTTGATTACCAGATCGGCATTTTTGAAATCATCTTTATCATGCTTTCCAAGTACATATCTGATCCGATACCCGGAAAGCTGGCGGATGCTGTCTGCAAGAATGTCTTCATTTCTCAAGTCTGTTACAGTTACTGAAGCGCCCTGTTCGGCAAGGAACCTGGCGCTGGCAATTCCGCCGCCATTGATACCGAGACCCATTACAGTCGCTTTCAGTCCTTTTAGATCAGCCGGGATAGAAATCAATCGAAAACTCCTTCATGTCCTTGCTGTTCAGATACGGTTTGACATCAAGCTGCCGGAAAAGATCTTTCCAGAATGCGGGGACAAGTTTCCTGTGTTCAATAAAAGAAGGAAGAGTTTTTAAAAAACTTGAGGTTCTCAGTGCTTTTTCAATTTCACGCAGGCGGGGGACGAGAAAATTCATTGATCTTATCAGAAGAGGCAGGTGTTTTTTCCGGCCTTCCGGATCCAGGTTTATTACGGAATGGCAGATAGTTCTGTATTTGCAGCTGAAAGGGTAATATGGGTAGGCTCTTTTCCCTTCCGGAATAAACAGTTTTGATATGTATTTTGTAAGTTCAAGATCAATCCAGATTCCCTGGACAAAATAACCTCTTCCTGTTTCTCCGATCCAGGTCTGGGATACAGTCTGGTCCACGATAAAGGCGGCAATCTTCCCGTTGATGATTTTTACGCTGTCAAGAGGAATAAAATCAGCTTCTATAAACAGATTCCTTGTTTTATATTCGGGCGAATAATCATTGCTTCCCTGGTTTACCATTTCGGCTTCGTGAGTACGGAAAGCCAGATCAAGCCTTATCAAATACAGGTACTGCTTTTCGCCATGTCTGAATACCTGAAAAAAGCAGGGTCTGAGTATTTCACCGGGATCAAAAAAATACAGCGTATTCACAAAGATTTGCGGGATTATTTCCGAAAGCTGTATAATGACTTTTTTCAGTGCATTCAGATATCTTGGAGAAGGCTGGGGAATTTTAATGTTATGATGGACAGGCAGACTCGGAATTATAAACTCCCTGTCCAGCTTAATGAAAAACTCTTCATTCTGATTATAGTGAGTTGAAAAGCGGGTACTGGAGCCGCTCAAGGATTTTAATATGCTGTTAATTTCATTATCGCTGTAACTTAATGAAATTTCATTTAAAATTTTCTCCATTCATTGATAATATAGCGTTTCACGGTGCTGATTTCAATAGAATTTCCTTTAAGACCCTTGACTCCATGGCTAACAATCTGCATAATCACAAAAACTGTACAGGAAAAGCGTTTTTTCGCTGGTTTTTATATAACATTGAATAACTGCTTAATTAAAGGAGAGAGCTTGTGCCTTGCGGAAGGAAAAGAAAGCGCCATAAAATAGCGACTCACAAAAGAAAGAAGAAGCTCAGAAAAAACCGTCACAAGAAGAAATAATAATCAGGCGGCTGATATCTTCAGCCGCTGTTTTTTCATGTTTTTTTATAATTTACATATTAACCAGATCTCAACTCCGAATGTTTTTATTGAATTCAGCGCCTGAATATCAGATAATTATTGTTGAAGGGAATTATTCACCATTTACAGGGTTTTTATGTTCCTGGAGGTTCTCTCCTGCGCTTTTTGGCTGGAGGACCCGATAATAAATTTTAAGTTGATATATAAAAAATTGTTATTAATGCGTTATTATTAATAACAGGAAGGAGTATGTTCTGAAGAAACTGTTAATCGCTGCAGTTTTATTATCGCTAGTAATAATCCCGGCAATGGCGCAGGAAGTACTTCTTCTGCCGTTTTTTACGGAGAAGATACCAGCCGGAGATGTTCTGATTTTCAATATGTTTCTTCTTGAAGAACTTGAAAACCAGATAGACCAGCTTAACAGTAAAATCAGGAATGAAAATAAACAGATCCGGGAGCTTTCCGAACTGATGTCAGAAATTCCCGGATATAAAATCCGAAAAGTCGATTCCGCACCGGCAGATAATCCACAGGATATGGCGGCCGCCGGCGCTGCAGAAAACGGGGAATATGTTATCGGCGGTACGATTAAACCTGTAGGCAGCGCATATATTGTTGATGCCTGGCTGGTAAGGACGGCCGGAGGAAAGGTAATTTCAAGGGACCGCAGGCTTATTGCCGGACTCGGAGAGCTTACTGCGGCTTCCGGTCTGCTTTCAAAATCCCTTCTGCAGGATGGAGAATCAATCCTGCAGTATTACCGTGATTTTAAGGAAGGGGTCCTTGCGGAAACTGACAGGTCTGATGTAAGAGATACGGGAGAAGTTCTGACGGCTGAGGGAGTCGCTTTCAAAGGAAGATTCTCAATCATAAAAAGCGGTGCAAAGATAAAACAGGAACAGGACGATGAAAAAATCTTTGATCCGAATAGCCCGATTAAGCTTATTTCCGGAATAGGGACCAGTTCCATACAGACGGCATCATCGGTAATTGGAGTATTATCCAGGGAAATTTACATAGAGTCAGATCTGGCCTGGGACCGGTATAACTGGAACCCGGCAGATCCGCAGACATATATAGATTATGAAAAAAAAGTGGACCTTGGAAATACTTTATTTCTGACACATATCGGTTCTTTTTACGGCGGAACACTCCTGGACCTTGGAGTGGATATATTTTCCTCTTCCAGTTATTTTTCCTATAATGACAGGGGTAAGCTTTTTATGGCCCTGGGTATCGGGCTTGATGCTGCCGGAGAAGCCGCTCTTAATTTCTCATCCAACTACGGCCTTGAATCCCGCTGCAGATTGTACGAAGCAACAACAGGTATTATCGGCAATACCGAACAGGCATACCAGTCGTTTGAAACTGATCAGCTGATGAGGAATTTACTCCTTTATTCAGGGCTTGGATTGAAAGCGGCATCCCTGACCTTTAAAATCCTGGCTGAGTATAGCCCTGAAATGGTGAAGCGGGGATTCTGGAACAAGGCACTTTATCTTGGAGGCGGTATCCTGTCCGGAGCAGGAACAGCTTTTTCCTGGGGTGTGTTTATGGCTCATCAGGAAGCCGCCCAGGCATATCTGAATTATATATCGGGGAGTCCTCCGGCTGCCGATGAATTTGATAATTTCTATCATTTTTACAATAACGAATATATTCCGACTTTTTTAATTGCGACTTCGGCACTGATTGTCGGCGGGGCACTGCAGGTCCTTTCTTTCTATGTGCCGGGATCAAAGATGGTCGACCTTGAACTGGAAAATTCACTAACCGAATTAAGCATATCCGGCGCCGGAGGATACATTACGATTAATATTTCCATGTGATGGAAAAGGATGGATGCAATGAAAAATCCTGAAAGAAAAATAATAACCGCTGTTATTTTCATGCTTATAATATCTGTAAATTCCTGTGATGAACTTTTCCCCCAATTTAAAGGAAGAACAAACCCGGCTGATCCCTATTGTCCGGTGCAGTCTTTGATGCTGCTGTGGAACAGTTCTGCAAATGATGTTATGACTATAACCCTGAATTTCCAGTTCAGGGATTACGGTCCCTGGGGCAATGATGAAGACCAGGGAATAATTGTTCCGCAGTTTTTTGTTCTTAAATTTTCCCCACACGGCGAAATCAGCAGTGTTGAAGACGGCCGGCTTGTCTGGGCAAACAGTGCCGCTGCGGAACTGGGGGAACCGACGCATAGTTTTTCGGAACCTTTCAATCTGGCGGAAGTCTGGGAAATACCTCCGGAAACGGACAGGATAGTGATGAACGCGGCCATATTCTGGGCCGCTGAATTCCGGGAATCAATGAATACACTGTACGATATTCCTGCAACAGAAAGTCATGATTATTCAGGGGACTGGTGGGGCCCGGTAAATGTCAGTTTGATAATTGATGTGGTCAGACCTGAGGAAGCCGGGACCGTCAACAGTACCTCAAAATCATTCGGTTCATCGGTTATACAGCTGGGGCCGGACCAGCCCGGAATTTTCCGCTACAATATGGATAAATACCTGTCTTTTCCATATAATCAGATGTTTCTGCTGTTTAATATTGAGAATTTTGATTACGGAAGCGACATGGCATTCAATATTGATACCAAAGATATGATAGGAGAATCATGGTCATCCGCCAGTCCGGCTGCTGATTTATACAATATGACTCTGCCTTATACCGATGCCGGATTTCCTGTTGAAATGTCTGTTTTTGATGCCAGTAATTATGCGGGCACTTTTATAACAGGAGATTTTTACTCTTTGACCGGAAACACCCTGACAGATTATGACTGGAAATCAGGCATAGTCCTTTTTCTGACAGCCGGGGCACAGCTTGATTTGTCAGGGCCGCAGGCAGGAAAAGCACCGGTGTTTCTTTTGGTCAGGTAACGGGAGGAAAAAATGGGGAAATTCGCAAAGACATCTGCATATATTATAATTCTTTTACTGATTTTACTTTCTGCATGTGATGAAATTCTGATGAGGCCGAGGGGAAGAACAAATCTGGCAGACCCTGACTGTCCTGTTTCCGCAATAGGATTATATGTAGATACCGATGCAAATTGGGTAAACCTATTAATAAATTTTGATAAATTCTACTCTAGCGAATGGAAAAACAGACCTGCTGCCCTGCTGATAATGCTTAATAATAATAAAGTTCCTGATCGCATCAGTGACGGACAAATCTATTTTGCAGGAACACCGGAAGATTTATATGAATACCTCGGAATGACTTATGAAATGGACTATGAATTTGATACATTCATGTTTAATGATTCCGGAGGTACTTCAAACAATTATATAATAACGCTTTACTGGAGTTATGAATTAACTGAAGAAATGTATACTCTGTTTAACTATAACGGAGAAGATGATAATTTTTCGGGACCATGGGTTGGACCTTTATATACAGTAGGCAAGGAATGGCATGGTGAAGAGGTTTCCCTTTAACAGGCAGCCGTTAATATGAATGATTTTGATTCGCTGACAACACGCGGCGGCGATGAAGGCGAAAGCAGGCTGCTAAGCGGCGAAAGACTCAGAAAAGATGATATTCTGTTTGAGACCCTTGGTGACCTCGATGAATTATCTGCTGCGCTCGGAGTGGCCAGAGCCGCTTCTGCAGACAAAAAGATAAATGAAACGCTGCTTGAAATTCAGAAAAAGCTGCTTTCTGCGGGAGCAATGATCGCCAGTTATCCAGGAACTTACAGCGGAGACAATATTTGCAAAGATGATATAGAGAATCTGGAAAAGCTTGAGAAAGAAATCATTACCCGGTTGCCTCCCCGGCACGGATTCGTTTAT
>CAZKOK010000056.1:9107-11301 GCA_964554355.1 uncultured Spirochaetia bacterium
GCTCGCGACCTTGAGGTTCAAAGCGGCAATCTGTTCCGGCAGCACACCTTCATCTTGCCCGATGCATCTGCCGCCGGCTTGAAAGAAAAACAGTCAGCTGCATCCGTGAAAAAGGTATGCCCGGAATAGCAGTTCTGCAGAAATACCTCAATCGTTTGTCGGATTACCTTTTCCTCGCGGCAGGACTGCTGGAAACAGGGACAAAATAAACCACGAATCAATGGGGACAGACCCGAATTAATGGGGACAGAATCAATTATGGCTTTTCACGGGTGAGGTTTTAAAATATTATTTATATGGATTAATTCTGCGCTTTCAAATATCCTTGAATTGTGGAATTTATCGTTTATCCTTATCATCTTCTTCACGTTCTCACACTGCTTGTAACAGCTTCGCTGCTTTCCAATTCCTGGCACCACAGATGGGACTTAAGGAGCCGCCTTTTTTTTATGTATGGCGTGTGCTTAAGTATCTGGGTCCTGTTTAATATGTTTGAGACGTCAGCAGTTCAGCTGGATCTTAAAAAAATATTTGTATACTTTGAATTCCTCGGGGTCGGCTTTCTTTCCGTCTTTTATTTTCTTTTTGTTGCAAAAGTCTGCGGCGTTAACATGAAAACGGGGACACGGTTTCTCTTTTTTATTATTCCTTTTCTGTTCCAGATTCTGGTTTTTACAAACGGTCTTCATCATCTTTATTTCAGGAAATTTACTCTGGTTTACATGGGATCAGTCTCCGCGCTGCATACGGAATGGGGGATACTTTATTATTTTTATGCCGCCTATAATTACCTTTTGGTATTAACAGCTTTTATCCTGCTTTTCAGATATACAACAGGTACTCCCGAAATAAGGAAAAAACAGGCGCTCCTTCTGGCTGCCGCCCAGGTTGTTCCGTTTGCAGTCAATGTTCTTTACTTTTCACGCATTATTCCGGGATTGAATCTGGATTTTACACCAGTTACTTTTTCATTTTCCAGCCTGTTTATAGCTATTGCTTTATATAAATACAAGCTTCTTGAAATTATACCATATGCAAAAGACAGAATTCTCGATTCCCTGCATGATATTATGATGATTACAGATTCAGACGGATATATCATGTATATTAACAGGTTGGGAAAGAAGATTTTTTCTGACGATGCAGTAAACAGGAAATATAAGGAGCTGCTCCCTGATCTGCCTGAAGATCCCGATGAACTTAATGAATATCTTAAAACAAATCCTGTAAAGGGCAGATATTATTCACTGAAGCATACAAATCTGGACGAAAGCAAAAAAAAGACGGCTGGATTCATATATCTTTTCAGGGACATAACAGACCGTGTTAAGGATACGCAGACCCTTGAAAAAGCAAAGGAAGAAGCCGAATCTTCAAATAATGAAAAAACCCGGTTTCTGGCCACTGTCAGCCACGAGATCCGGACTCCGATGAATGCAATAATAGGAATGGCTGAGCTTACCCTGGATTCCCAGCTTAATGATGAACAGCGTTCAAATATTGAAATTGTCAGATCATCTGCAGAAAGCCTGCTGTTTCTTCTGAATGATATTCTCGATTTTTCCAGAATTGAAGCCGGGCGTATGACCCTTGAAATTATAGATTTTGATCTGCATTCATTTTTAAGGGGATGCGCCAGGACTTTTTACCAGTCTGCGAAACTTAAAAATCTTCGGCTTTTCTGTGATATTAATCCTTCCGTTCCAAAGTATGTAAAAGGCGACCATCAGCGCCTCAGGCAGGTACTTATTAATCTGCTCAGCAATGCTCTTAAGTTTACAGAGCAGGGTTCCGTAAGTGTTATTACAGAACACCTGAAAACAGAAACAGATGCTCTTGACAGAATAATTCATACACTCCGTCTGACAGTAAAGGACACTGGAGTAGGGATCGCTCCGGAAAAACTCCATCTTATTTTTCAGGATTTTAATCAGGCGGGCCCTTCTGTTTCCAGAAAATACGGAGGAGCCGGTCTGGGTCTTGCTATAAGTAAGGGGATAATAAATCTGATGGACGGATTCATCGAAGTTGACAGCAAGGAAAATATAGGGACTTCATTCATTATAACCCTCTCATTTGAACAGGGAGACAGCAGAAAAATAATGGCAGAAAAGCAGGACCAGAAAGCTGCGGGACATATTTCCGGTATTCTGATTCTTCTTGTTGAAGATAATCCGGTAAATATAAGCCTTGC
>CAZKOK010000056.1:11311-12147 GCA_964554355.1 uncultured Spirochaetia bacterium
ATCTTCAGAAATACGGGCATGATATAACTGCAGTATCAAGCGGAGAAGCCGCTTTGTCCGAACTGGAGTCATTTACTCCGGATCTTGTTTTAATGGATATAGAAATGCCGGGTGGAATTGATGGTATAGAAACAACAAGAATTATCCGAAAATCAGAGAAAGAACTCGGTAAGAAGCATATACCGGTTGTAGGTATGTCTGCATATTCGCACCGTGAAATTATCGAGAAGAGCAAAGAAGCCGGAATGGATGATTATATAACCAAGCCGGTGAATTTCCGCAGACTGCAGGAAATAATTAATAAACTGATGGCAGGTAAGGAATTGAATATGAGAACAGATCTTGTAAGTAATGATGAAGAATTGCTTGATCTTGATAAAATCATCAGTGCAGTTGGTTTTGATCCGGAATTCCTCGAAGAACTGATAAAAAACTATATAGACAGTTCTGCAGATTATTTCAGGTGTCTGAAAGACGGCCGGGATAAAAAAGATCTTGCAGAACTTGCAAAATACTCACATTCATTTGCCGGATCAAGTCTGACAATCGGAGCAAAAAAAATCGGCACAGTCTGCAGGGCGATAGAGGATGCAGCCATAAAAGGAAACATGGAAAAGGCGGATGCATTATTCAAAGACCTCGAAATTGAATATAAACAGGTAATAGCATACTGCAGGAAACTTAATTTCAGGCAGGGGTCTGTTCGAAGCGGAAAACGGCAGAATTGACTGGAGAATATAATGGCTGAAATTGTCAGCCCTGATCATGTTGAGCTGATTCGTGAAGTTTTTCATTACAGCCGCGCCGTGAAGGCCCAAGGGGCCGATGAGGGCCAA
>CAZKOK010000057.1:0-11877 GCA_964554355.1 uncultured Spirochaetia bacterium
CCCCCGAAAAAAGAAACACCATAAACAAAGCGGAGGAAAGATATCTGTCGGCAAGCCAGCCGCCCAGAAAATAACCTCCGGCAAGCGAAAGCAGCGTTACCGATATCAGACTTGCCCAGGCATAAAGGCTGCTGCCGTAAAAGGGACTGATGATTCTTGTCCCTGTCAGTTCAAGCACAAGAACCAAAGCGCCGCTGATAAACTGCAGAAGATATATGGCAAATTTCCTTTTATTGATTCCGGACATATACTGACACCTTTATCTGCAGAATTATAATTCTGTTTTTTCTGCAGGGCAAATCATAAATACCGATTTTTGCCTGTTTTCAGACAAAAAAAGTTGATCATGCACTGTATTCATCATAACATCAATAAATCGATCAGGAGAAGGAAATGAAAAAACTAATTTCAGTGTTTACGCTTATTCCAATATTTGCAGCAGTGATGAACTGCAGCACAGGGCCGGTAAAGCAGCCGGCAGAAGTTATTTCTGAAGAACCGGATCCGGTTCCTGTCGGCCCGCAGAGACCAGGACTTGAAAATCCGCATAATTATCTGGAAACCGTTGTTGCCCGCTCCCTGATAAATATCCAGCCGAAATCCGACACATTTCATTATACAGAAGCAATTGTCTGGATGTATGTGCTTGAATATGCAGATAAAACCGGAGATGATAATCTTAAAGAGCAGCTGACAGCCAGTGGGCGAATCCGCGTGACGACGGACTTTCACGGCAGACCAGGTTCTGGATTGATGATATGTATATGCTGACGATTTTGCAGCTGCAGGCATACAGGGCAACAGGCGAAAGCATTTATCTTGACAGGGCCGCACTGGAAATGTCTGCCTGCCTTGAAAAACTTCAGCAGGAAAACGGACTTTTTTATCACGGACTTAGTGTGCCTTTTTTCTGGGGCAGAGGAAACGGCTGGGCTGCAGGCGGCATGACAGAACTGCTTCTTGATCTGGATGAAGACAATGTGCATTACAGTCAGGTGATTTCAGCTTACAGAAAGATGATGAATACCCTTCTTGAGTATCAGGACGATGACGGTCTGTGGCATCAGCTGATTGACCATCCTGAATCATACCAGGAAGGTTCCTGCTCGGTAATGTTTGCCTATGCAATTATAACAGGCGTAAGGGAAGGATGGCTTTCCGGCGATGAATATAAAAAACCGGTAGAAAAAGCCTGGTCCGGAATTCGGGAGTTTACCGATGAAAATGGCAGACTGATGAACGTTTGTGCCGGAACAGGGCAGAATAACAGCCTTGATTATTATCTTGAGCGGCCCAATTCAAAGGGTGATCCTCATGGTCAGGCCGCCCTGATGTGGGTAATTGACGCACTATTGTCTTTTTAGAATATTAACTGTTTTTAATATTTTGGAGTTTTTGGTGATCTCTATTGATTTGTGCCGAAAAACGTACTATATTTGAAGTACACAGGTAAATATGTATGACTATAGCGGCAGCAGGAGTAACTTTGGAACGGATTAAACTTTTTACCTATAAAGGAAAGAAAATACTTAAGGGTGACTATACAAACCTGTCCACTGAAGAAATAATTGACGTCTTCAGGCAAGTCAACGAAAAAGTGATCCATTAAAATGAAAAATTCTATATTCTCGTGGATTTTACAGGAATCCAGCTTGATGTAAGAATAATCGATTTTCTTCAGAACGACGAATCGAAATCTGCTGCAAAAAACTTCATCAAAACGGCTGCCGTTGGACTGATTGGTATTACAAGACTTGGTCTGAATGTTTACAATTGCGCAACCAGATCCGGCGCAAGGGCATTCAAATCCGAAGAAGAAGCGATCGCCTGGTTTCTGGAAAGCTGAACATCGCCGGAACCTGGTATTCCTGCAAATTCAGCAAAACTATATTGACATTCATCGAATTATATTATATTTCTATATATATCGAATTATATTGAGGCTTTTATGAAACTCGAAAACTCAGCAGTAATTTTCAAAACTCTTGGAGACAATTCCAGATTAGGCATCATCAGGGCCCTGCTTAATAAAAAAATGTGCGTGGAAGACATCGCAGAAAATCTTTCTCTTGCCGAATCCACGGTCTCTTTCCACCTGAATAAACTCGAATCGGCAGGCCTGGTAAACAGGGAGAAAGACCAGTATTACACCTATTACAGACTAAAACCCGGCATTCTGAACCACAGCCTGATATCACTTATTGATGACAGCGACACATATATTCAGAAAAAAGATTCAGACAGTGAAAAAAAAACAATAATCGATTCGTTCTTCCGGCACGGAAAACTTATAAGCGTTCCGAGGCAGAATAAAAAACGGATTGTGATTCTTGATTTCTTTGCTGAACAGTTTGAATACGGCCGTGAATACTCAGAAAAGGAAATAAACAGCAATATCGAAAAATATTACGATGATTACTGTCTGATAAGACGTTAACTGTTTGGTTACGGTTTTTTTTCCAGAAACGGGAAAAATCCTGTATACGTTAAAAACAACGGAGAAAAGGACATGAACAAACCGCTGTCAAAGGATGAAAAAAAGAAAATAAACGCCGAATGGAAAGAACAGAAAGCCAAAGGAGGCATTTACTGCGTAAAAAACCGGAAGACGGGAAAAATCCTTCTTGGCAGTTCAGTTAATATAAACGGCGCCATAAACCGGGCCAGGGCGGATCTTGGGTTCAATTCGCACCGTTCAGAAACCCTGCAGCGGGACTGGAATGCGGAAGGTCCGGATAATTTTGAATTTCTGATTCTCGAAGAACTGGGAAAAGAAGATAAACCGGGATTTGATTTTCCTGCCGAACTGGAAAAACTTGAACAGAAATGGATCAGCAGATACCAACCGTTCAGTGAGAAATGCTATAACACGCAGAAGGATATCCGCAGGTTTACTTTTTAGAAAAGCAATAAATATTCATAATATTCAGGACAGCAGAAGGCAATTGATGTTATTATTTACAAAAGGGAATTTATGAAAGGGAATACAACCAGCCTGGCCAAAAAAATACTCTATACATTTACAGGGCTGATAATTATCGGAGGTGGACTTATCCTTCTTAGCCGCCTTATTGTACCTCAACTGGAAATATCGGATGTATTGAGTCGCAGGTATAATCTGGAAAGCAAACCTGTATCGGCAGCCACAGGCAATGCCTGGAATTATAGCATAGCATTTCCCCCGGGAACCTGGTTTATTCGGGACCAGCGAAGTGCTGTTCAGGATTCTCCGGATGCAGATTTATGGGTCACAAATCCCAAAAATGATGCACATGTAATTGTTTCAGGTGCAGAAATAGATGAATCGCAGATCACAATGGATATTTACAGGGATTCGGTCCTGGAGAATTATGATTCAGGCAATTATGACTATTCAATAATCGATGAATATTCACTTTCAGTTAAAAACGGCGACGGTTATTACATGGAGCTTTCCATCAATGTAGAAGATAATACAGTTCTGTATTATTACGGACTTTATATAAAAGATAATCTTGTCATTCAGATGCTGTGCTTTATGAACAGCAAAGAAGATGAATCCGATGCTGAAACTTTCAGACAGATTATCAAGTCATTCCGCTTTACAGACTGAAACTAATCCTGTTTTTTGAACCACAGAGTGCACAGTGCCCTCTGTGGTTCAAATCCGGGAGAAAATATCATTTTCTATATGCATAAATGGCAGCTTATGATCAATAATCAGTTTTTCCTTCCGGTTCCAGTATCTGCTTCCTAAGCTTAAGATACCTGGCTGTCGACTGCCATATAAACTGGCTTTCCCTCAGGTCAAATCCGAATGCCGTTCTTGAAAGAAGAATAATGGGAGGGGCCTGGATCCGCTTGAAAATATTAAGCCGCATTGTCTTTACAAACCATTCAAGATCATCGGTAAAAATCTTTCCGTCATCCAGGTTATATATGCTGAAAATTTTCCCCGTTATTCCCATCTTTTCACAGAACTCTTCCTTTCCCGAAATATACCATTCAAGAATCTGTTCCGGACTTTTTTTCCTGTAATCCATCAGATGGGCAATCAGTCTGTCATGATAACCGAATTTGATCGGATCGCGCTGGTTTTCCTTCAACTCGGCTGAAGGTGGAATGATAAAATCATAGTTGTCGTCCGGCAGGAGTTCTTCGGGGATAATATTCTCCTTTTCATTAAGCCAGCGGCACATTGCAAAAACTTCTTCCTTGGTAAGGTCGCCTATGGGAGCAAGGGCGCCGTTTACATCGCCGTAAAGCGTGGCATAGCCGAGAGCGGTTTCAAGCTTGTTTCCGTTATTGGTCATAAGCCCGCTGTGGATCGCTGCAAGATTTGAAAGAATCGAAGTCCCCCTTATCTTGGCCTGAATATTTTCTTCGACAAGAGAGCTGAATTCTTCATTGTCATCCCTGAGAATTTCCTTATTCACTTCGGCCATTTTTTCAATCGGAATAATCCTGTACCTGATTCCAAGATTTGCTGCAAGTTTTGCCGCTGAATCTTTTGTAAGGCTGGAATTATAACGGCCGGGCAGGTTAAATCCCAGAACCCTCTCTTTACCCAGCGCTTTCGTCATCAAAGCAGCAACAAGAGAGCTGTCAACACCGCCGGAAAGACCGATAATATAATTCGGCTTCCAGGAACCAAGCAGTTCATCAAAACCCTGTATTCCGCGGATTATCGCATTGTATTTCTGCTCGGTTTCCCCGGGCAGACCGCGGGTGTCCCTGCCTGAAAGAAAAGATGAATCATCAATTCTGATTATCCCCTGTTCATACGGCTTCAGATCATATGCATGTACACGGCCGCCTTCCACATAAACAGCCGAATCGCCGTCAAACGTAATGATATTTTTACCGTTGTTCTGAACGCCGACATTATTTACATAATAGAAAGGAATGAGTTTGCCGCTTTTATTTTCGAGTATCTGTATCTGTCTGTCCCGTGCATTATTCTTACCGTAAGTCCAGGGGCTGGCACTGATATTGATAATGAAATCAGCACCTTCATCTATAAGCTCAATTACTGGATCGGTATCGTAATCATTTGACCACATGTCTTCACATACGGTTACGCCGAATTTTTTGCCGTCTGCGGAATAAAGCCTTCTCTTCCCGGATGGACGCGGCGTAAAATAGCGTCGGTCGTCAAAAATCCTGTAATTGGGCAGCAGGGTCTTTGCTTCAAAACTGATTTCACCATTCTGAACAACATATGCAGCGTTGTATTTTACGGGTCTGCCGTCATTCCCTCTTTTGTCGAATTCAACCGCAACATTGCCGAAAACCACAGTCATTTCTCCGGCTGCATTCCTTATGATTTCATTCATGGCCAGAAGCTCATACAGAAAATCATCTTCCAGCCAGCGGTCGCCTGTCAGATAACCGCCGACACACAGCTCCGAAAACACGGCAATTTCCGACCCGTTTTTACGAGCCTTTTCAAGCAGCGAAAGTATCGTCTTTATATTCTGCGCCGGAAGTCCAGCTTTGACATCCATCTGCACCAGACTGATAATCATATCATTGTCCTTTCAGCCATAATCAAATACTCCTCCCCAGGAAGTATTTTATTATCATCAGATGGTCGGAGAAAAACTCTTCCGAAAGATCTTCAATTCTTGAAAGGGGCACCCACATCGCTTCTTTCGCATCATCCGCAGCTTTTACATCGGGCAGACCTTTCTGATTGTTCATTTCAAACAGATAGGCATGGGTAATCGTCCGGCCGCGCAGGCTGCGCCTGGGATGGTCAAATACATTCTGCTTGCTTAATGAAGAGCGCAGGACCGGATAAGGAACATCAATTTTGGTCTCTTCCTTCAGTTCCCGCAGACAGCTGTCAAAAAGATATTCATCCTGCCCAAGAAAGCCGCCCGGCAGGGCAAGCTTGCCCTTTCCGGGATTAAGTTTCCTGCGCACAAGCAGGACATGTCCCATGCAGAAGACAACCGCATCGGTAGTGACAAAAACCGGGGGAAACGGCGCTGCTTCCCATTTCTTTTTATAGTCCTGAAGAAATCTGTATTCTTCCTTTAAATTCTCAAATCTTTCACGCTGGCCGTTTATTATGCCGAGAACAGCATCAAGCAACGCAGGACTGCTGCGGTAGACATTCTGCCAGCCGTCATTTTCTTCAAAAATCCGGTTCCGTATCATCGTTGCCGACAGCCCGTTCTGCAGTTCGGGGACCTTTAAAAGCTCCCACATCGGGAAATGCTTCAGGTAATATGAACTGTCATCCTTATAATGCCCGATAATATTAATGTTTTCAGAATTACCGGTCAGAGAGGCGGCAATCTCCTGGACCTTGGCAGTCCAGGCGGTAAAATTGTAGGCCGAATCGGGGACAGTGCTGATAATCACACTGTCTGAAATGCCTGCTTCATCAAGAGCTGCGCTGATTATTTTCTTCCTTTCGGCAGCCGTAAACGGATTGATGATGGAAACGGATTTGTTGGGCGAACCTATGAGAAGAATGAGTTTATCGCAGTGTTTCAGGGCGATGTTTACCGTCTCAAGATGAGCCGGCGTAAACGGCTGGAAACGTCCGATATAGACGCAGTATCGGGCAGCGTTTTTCATGCAAGAACTCCCTGTTCTTTATTTCAAGTCGTCCCTCCCCGGGACACTTAAATTGTTGCATGAAATGATTGAAAAGTCCATAGATGAAGGCTGTTGCATATTTCCGGAATTAATAATAGATTGCATCCATTATGACTACTATTTCCTGATCCGCAATTATTTAATTTACTCAACTGACTGAATGAAATCAGTATTTTACACAACTGGAGAAATAGTATGAATAAATTTACAGCTGAAATTTTCAAGGCAGCTTCGGAAAAACCGGTCCTTTTTTATAAATCGCACACCAAAGATCTATGGACAGATCCTCACATAGCAAAGCAGATGCTTGAGACCCATCTGGATCCCGGAACCGATCTTGCCAGCTATAAACATGAAACGATTGACAGGGCAGTCGGCCGGTTCATGAAAACCTTTCTGTCAGACGCAGGAAAAACACATATCGACCTGGGCTGCGGCCCCGGACTGTACGTATCGCGCCTTGCCGTAAAAGGCATCAACACCACAGGACTGGACTTCTCTGAAAACTCGGTCAATTATGCAAGAAAATACGCAGAAGAAAACAGCCTGAATGCGGAATATATCCTGGGGAGTTATTTTGATCTGAAACTTAAAAAGAAATTCGATTTTGTCACCTTGATATCGTGCGATATCTGCGCCATGTCCGAAGAACAGCTGGACAATTTCCTGGGTTCAGTGAAAGGTCTGCTGAAATCCGGCGGCACATTCCTGTTTGATTTCCAGACTCTGGAAGATTTCAGACAATTTACAGAGTATTCAACATGGAATTATTACGGGGACGGAGGTTTCTTTTCGGATAAGGAACATGCTGTACTTGAAAAACGCTTCAGATATGAAGAAGAAAAGGCAACCTGCAGTAAAAACACAATCATCTTTCATGACGGAACTGTAAAAGACCTGAGTATCTTTCACAGATATTACAGCACTGAAATGATCGGAAAAATCCTTGATGACGCCGGATTCACAATTACCGGAGTCTACGGAAGCATCTGCGGCGACCCGCTGCCGGAAAATCCGAAGCAGATAACAGTTACTGCGGAACATAAATAAATACTCACGCTACGACGCGTGAGATCATTCTGAGAGTCTTTTTCAGGTTTTTTTAATTGATACCTTTTACCTGTTTATGTATATTTTTCATGGATGAATAAAAAACTGTCTATCATATTGCTATCTGCTTTTACCATCTTGTTATCCGGCTGTTATGTGCTGAGTCAGGCAGGGCCGTATCTTTCGCAGAGGGGAAAGGCGAAGGATATAGACAAAGTCCTTGATGATCCGGCCACAGATCAGGAAACCGGACAGTTTCTTGAACGCGTACTGGACATAAAGAATTTCGCTGTCGAAAACGGGCTGAAGGAAGATAAAAACTACACAAGCTACAAGGAACTGGACAAGGACTATCTTGCCATAGTCATATCGGCCTGTCCCCCCTTTTCCTTTGAACCTTATATGTGGAATTATCCGTTCCTCGGGAAAATGCCGTATAAAGGCTTTATCAACGAAGACGGCGTTATAAAGGAAATTGACAAGCTTAAGGGAAAAGGCCTGGAGGTTTATGCCAGGGAAGTGGATGCATTTTCATCCCTCGGGTATTTTGAAGATCCCCTTTATTCATTCATGAAAAATTATTCAGAATATGATCTGGCCGAACTTCTTCTGCATGAGCAGACGCATGCAACGATTTTCTTTAAAAACAAATCGCAGTTTAATGAAGAAATTGCAACCTTTGTCGGAGAGACACTGGGACGAAAATATATTTCCTCCCGTTTCGGCGAAGAAAGTGAAATCTGCAAAAACATTGATACCAGGAAAAAAGACAGCGCGGCCTACAGAAAACTGATGCTGTCCCTTAAGGCCGAACTTGAAGAACTGTTCAAAAAGGATATTGATGAAAGCCGAATGGCCGGACTCAAAACGGAAATAATAAAGAGTTTTCAGGATGATGTAAAAGAAAACTATGACAGTTATTTCATAACTGAAAATTACAAAGGACTGGCGACAATGACACTTAACAATGCCTTCATCAGCCTGTTCAACACATACAACCAGGACCTGCACCTTTATCAGAAGCTGTATGAAATGGAAGGCGAAAGCACCCCGGCCCTCCTTGCAAAACTGCAGACTCTGAAAAAGGAAAAAGATCCGAAAGCGGTTATCAGGGAATGGGTGGGAGAATAAATAATTCCCGGCCGGAAAAGATCAGAAAACCGGGGCAGCGGAATTATTTGTCTGCACGTGCAGTCTTCCTCTTTATCTGCAGCCCCACAGTCAGTGCAAAACCGAGAATTGCCGCCAGGCGTCCGGCCCCGCTTAAGACAAATACCGTCTGATAATTAATAAAATGAATCATGTACCCGCCCAGCAATGGTCCGGCAACGGCACTTATGAAAGCCGCCGTCTGATAGATTGCAACGTATTTCGGCCTGCTCTCGTCCGGGGTCAGTTCCAGAAGCAGATTGAAGTTGGTCAGATTGTATCCGGCCCACATGAAACCGCCCAGCCAGTTGGCAAAAAAGACATGCCAGGGCCTGGTAAAAAACAGCCAGATTATCGGAATAAATGGAATAATAAAGCCCGAAATGAGCTGTGTTTTCAGGTTCCCGAATTTATTCAGTATCCTGCCGAACACAAGCATCCCGGCCAGGCCGGCAAGGCTGCTCATGCCCGCGGCGTAGCCGACCCACGATTCATCGGCCCCCAGGTTCTGAACCATGTATACGCCGAAAAAGGGTGCAGACATCTGTACGCCTATATTCCAGATCACGGCAGTGGCGATAAACCAGAAAAAGGTCCTTCCCGAGAAAAGCCCTTTCCTTGATATGTTTTTTTCTTTTTCAGCAGTGCCGTCTGCAGTAACTTCAGCCGTATTAATTCTTGAGAAGAAAAATGTTGAAACCAGGCCAAGGATAAAAGCTGCTGCAAAAACAGTCTGATAACCGGAAAACAGGGACGCTGTATCCTGGTTTATTTTTTTTATGAGCCATCCGGCTGCCGGAGCAGCGGCCAAGGCGGCTGCGCCCATCGCTAAATTACGTATTGAAAAATAGCGTCCGCGCAGATGATCGGGAACAATATCGGCAACAATTGAAGTCCATGCCGGATTGCCGAAATTTCCCCAGAATGAACGCCCGGCATTCAGAATTATGATCAGCAGAATTGCAATGAACGGACTTCCGGTAAAAAAAGGGATCAGGGCCATAAGCAGCATGCATGCACGGCTTAATCCTCCGCCTGTAACAAGAACAAGCTTCATCTGTTTTGATTTGTGCCTGCTGAAATATGCTCCCGGATAAAAAGCAGCAGCCCCAAGCAGATTGCCTGCAGCCGTTATCAGCCCTATCTGGCTGCTTGTCGCGTTCCAGGCAAGCGCAAACAGAACAACAAAGCCTGTAAAAAAGTTTTCGCTCAATGTCGCGAACAGCCCGTCAAGATAAAAATACCTGAGAGATTTTACATGTGAATGGTCCAGCCTTTGTTCCGAAGCCGCCCTGATCCTGGAATCAAGAGGCCGCATCAGTGCAGACCAGTTCCAGCGCTGGGGACGGAGGTAATCAAGTGCTGTCGTTACCCTGCGCAGGCCTGACAGCCAGATATTGCGGGGTTTCCTGCGTTCTTCCATCACCATAAAATATAGCGGAATTTCCGCTTTTGTCACACCGTTTTCCAGGATATTAATCTGTGCTGTGTCAGCCGAATCTGCTATAATTACCCGGACAGATCAGGAGAATATGATGACCGAAAAAAACCGAAACCTGTTTATATCAATCATAATTTTAGCCAGTCTCTGGCTGCTGATTACACTCAGCCTCGCGCTTTTCAACAGCGTTTATGCCGTTTTTTTCATTTATTATCTTGGGTATGGAATTATCCTGCCGGTAATGGACAGGATCGTATTTAAAAAGGAAAAGCTGAAACAGCTTTCAGACTATATCGGAGCCACTCCCCTGCCCGGTAAAAAAGCATTAATTACAGGGGCCGTCTCCTTTGCATTTGTCTTTTCAGGTATTCTTGTTTTCTTCGCACTTTTAAAAGACACGATACTTGACAGCGGAAAAATCATTTCGGCGCTGGCTGCCTGGGGCGTAACAAAGGGCAATATTGCCCCGGTATTTATTGTAATGGTAATTTTCAACGGTGCCGTGGAGGAACTTTTCTGGAGGGGTTATATTCACCGCCGTTTTGAAATTATGGAAAACCGCATTCTGGCAAATGCCGTTCCTGTTTTCTTTTTTGCGGCCCAGCATTCTTTTATAATACTCAATTTCACGCATGAGGTCCTTCCGTTTATTGTGCTGATGCTTGGAATAGGACTTGGCGGTGTCATCTTTGCCCTGCTGCGCGAAAAAACTAATAATGTACTGGCATCGGTCATGTGCCACGTCGGAGCAACCGCAGGGTATATGTCGGCGTTTTATCTGTTTGTTCTGAAATAACCATTCAGGTTTTCCTCACACAGCGGGGCGACGATAAAGCGGAGCAGCTCTATAACAAAGGGATTACGGACTATCTGCCCGTCAACGCCACACGAAAACCCGTATAATCTTCACCTTCTGTCGGCATAAGTTTCAATCTGCAGGCCGAACGGCACAGGTCCGGAGGGTCATGCCAGGAACCTCCGCGCAGAACACGTTCCTCTGTCCCGCCGTTTGTCCAGGCTTCAATGCCGGCAGGGGCCCCTTCGTAACTGTCATGCCAGTTATCCTGGCACCATTCCCATAAATTGCCGTGCATGTCATACAGTCCGTATCTGTTCGGCGGAAACTGCCCGGGCGGGACCGAATGAATGATAGGAATTTAAAACAGTGCCCTGATAATAAGCGACAGGCACGATGAACTGGTAAGCGATACCCGGATACTGAAAAACTACAATATGGAAAACAAGAAAACCATAATCCTTGACAGAAAAGCATCAGACATGGCTTTCAGGTACCATCACCTGATAATTGATCAGAAATCGCTGGGACCGGAAAACTGGCAGATGATTGCCGCAGCGATTGCGGAATATCTTCAGGTGAAGTAAGCACGGATACCGCGGAAGGGACGGAAGATTCCCTGTTCTGCAAAGACTCCGGATGCTTGTCAATTATCATGAATTATGCCATAAGGGTAGAATGTTTCAGGATTTACTTAACGATTAAACAAACAGGAAGAAATATGAATAATAACAATGTGCTGGGCAGACTCCGCTATATCTTTGATTACTCCGACCGGAAAATGGCTGAAGTATTTATGAATGATAGGAATTTCTATAATTTCTGTCAACCAAAATTTCAGGAATATAGC
>CAZKOK010000058.1:0-11823 GCA_964554355.1 uncultured Spirochaetia bacterium
CAGAACCGATGATTTTGATCCGCAGGAATATTTTCTGCTTGAAGGGCTTTTTGACAGGCAGATGGGTGGTTACCGGCCTGAAGCAAACCCGGCCGATTATGCTCTGAGGGAAAGGCTTAAGCACTGGTTCGGTCAGGCTGAAAAAGCCGCAGAAGAATACCGGAAGCTTGGGTCTCTGTCCCCCGGCTATGATTATTCCGGACTTAATGCACTCTGTCCTTATTCAATTGATATTGACCGGAAACTAAAAATAGTGCATTCAAAATTGTCAGGGACAGAGTATATCTGCTGACTGTTCCTTGTAGTTGCACTTGCATTTTTCTGTATACTCCGGTAAAATATAGAGAAACCGGTTTCGTATTTATTTTTACTGAAGTGAAATAATGTCAGAATCCAATCATTCTTTTTACCGAAATCAGATTTTCAGGATGATTTTGGTATGTATAATAATTATGCTGCTTCCCGGCGGCTGTATAAATTCAAATTCCCGGATTTTAAAAGGCCGGGAAGCTGAAATCCCGTCCGCTGATTATCCGGATCTTCTTGCAGATATAGATCTTCTTCCCGAATCAGATCTTTTTCTTGATACAGAATGGTACCGAAATACACTGATCCGGACTGTTGATTTATGGAACGGCGGTATCGATGGTCAATCAGGGATGGGCGCATACCGTAACGGTTTTGACGGCTATTTCAATGTTAATCTGCGGCGAAACTGGCAATCCTATAATCTGCCGTATATTTCCGCTATAGCATACAGCCGCTGTATTTACATGAATGTAGAGGCTTACAGAGCGGCAGGACCTGAAAACGGCAGCCGCTTCATGAATGTAATACTGAAGGGTACGGATTTCCTGCTTGAAAATTTCCTTGATACGCAATACGGCGGTTTTTACCGGGAAGTGGCAGGAAATGGTTCGGTACATTCATCCTACAAACAGGGCTACGGCAATGTTCATCCAATGTTTGTTCTTGCCCAGGTATACTCCGTTACCAATGATCCTGTCCATCTTGATGCGGCTCTTGATCAGCTCAGGGTACTTGAAGATCATTTTTTTGATCCGGATTATGCCGGTGCAATTCTTCCCGGTCTGTCCAGGGATTTTTCAGAAGAAATCGGTGTAAAAGGGATCGATCTTTTCACACATTATTTTGAAGCGCTTCTTGCATTATTTGATGTGACGGAAGGGAAAAATCATCAGTGGGTAACTGACAAAATCAACGAAGCAGGCGGACTTCTGACCGGCAGGCTGTACACAGACGCGCAGGGGGCTTCAGATTCCGGTTACGTGGCATATAATTATTCAGACGAATGGCTTCCTTCGCAGATTCCTTACAGCCGTGAGCAGCAGTGGAGCGGCGCGATGCATTCAACTCCCGGACATGGGATTGAATTCGCATACCTGCTCAGCAGAGCTGTCGAAAGGGGTTTTGATGAAAGCTGGATGGATACGGCCCAAAAACTCCTTAATTTCTGTATTGATCATGCAATTAATCAGGAGACCGGAGGAATGCTTTATGATGTACTCGATTACAGCGGGAATCCTTTACCGGACAACCCTGATAATCCTTTTTACATGTGGTGGCCTAATGCAGAAACTGCACGTGCTTTACTTCACTACACTGTTGTTCGTGATGATTCATATAAAGGAAATTTTAAGAAAGCCGAATCCTTTGTCCATGAAAACCTTACAGACCGCGAATACGGCGGCTTTTACAACAGGGTACGCGAATCTGATCTGACAGCAGATATTATGGATAAAGGAAGTGTCTGGAAGATCAATTATCACTATTCAATGTTTCTGGCCGAAGCTCTCAGACTGTCTGAGCAATACAGCAGTACAGTTTCTGAACTGAATAAACCCGAATAAAAAAACCCGGAAAAATGAAATCCCGGGTTATATAAGAATATTAATTCAGACAGTTGCTAATTCAGATAAATTATAATTCCCAGTGTCGCTCCATCTCCGTCAAAAGGTCCGCCGACAGGAACTTCGCCGAGGCTGAAGTTCATACCGTTTTCATCAAAAAGTATAATTCCTGCATATTCAGCATAAATACTGAAGTTTTTATATATCTGTACTTCAGCTCCGCCAAGAATAAGAATATGCCATTCATAACGATTGGCCGGATCGGCTGTCGGTATTGTAATCAGCCTAACTCCCAGCCCGGCCCCGGCATACGGTGATACTACATCAGGTTTAAAATGATATTCCACTGCAGCTCCGATATTAAGCGAGGTTTCAGGATCATTTCCCGTCCCCTGGGCTACAACAGATGCTGCAATAAGACCTCTTATCCGGATTGCATCGGTAATACAGAATTTTATGCCGACACCTGTCCTCATGCCGTCATCATATGCACCGATATCAATCGGAATGCCTTCAAAATTGAAAATAATACCAAATGAACCTGCTTTCGGAAGCGGAGAATTCTCTGATTTATCCTGTGCTGAAACAGAAATGGTAAAAACCAGCGCAAGAATTATAAAAAAATATAATTTTTTAAACATTATTTCCTCCAGTTTCATTAATTTTACCGTTTATATATTGTCATTTGATAATATATGATATTCTCTGGTTTGTCATTAATTAAAAACTGAGGATATAAACGGAGTTTTTTTATAAAAACCGGGATTACAGAATGCCGAATTTCATATGCAGGCTGACATATCCTTTCAAACCGCCCAGTATTCTTACTGCCCAGTCAATCAGAAAGTCAAAAATATTCAGAAAATCAATAGTCGGATCGGTGGATCCTTCAAGCGAGCCTACTGTAAACGTAAACAT
This sequence comes from uncultured Spirochaetia bacterium, assembly GCA_964554355.1. Taxonomy (GTDB): domain Bacteria; phylum Spirochaetota; class Spirochaetia; order CAZKOK01; family CAZKOK01; genus CAZKOK01. Next base: position 2,790 of record CAZKOK010000058.1, read on the forward strand.
TGATGTAATGCCTATCTCGGCAAAACCCAGGTCAATAAAGGGAATGGCAAAACCCAGACCATAGGTATTAGGTATCCAGCTGTCACGGAAATAATTGAAATTTCTGGTTGAGCCCCCAAAATCTACATAAGGCTGCGAAAACTCAATCGTGTATCCGGCGGCAAGCCAGAAGTTCGGGCCGAAACCGAGTTCGACAAGTCCTATCATCTGTGAAACATTGAAAACAGTATCATACTCAAGTACCCCTTCGCCGCCGATATGAATACCCAGTAAATTAATTAAAAGCTGAGTACTGAAATCCATTCCCCTGTAAATCTGTGCAGGATCAACTTCGCCTTCGGTAGTTACAGCCTGAGCGATTCCGCCCACATTAAGCCTGAGAATGAGAAAATCCGGCAGTTCATTTTCCTGCGCGACTGCAGTTCCGGTAAAAAAAGAAAATATCAGTAAAATGAAAACAATTTTTTTCACAAAATACCTCATCCGTCCGTACTATTAATAATAAGATATATCATTCCTGTTGTAAAGTTAATAAATAAAGCATATACAGACCCTGTTTTTCATATTATCGGCGTTCCAGGGTCAATCATCTAAATAAATTATTTACATATCAGCAGTTCATACCATATAATCTATATGAGGAAACATCATAGCAAAAACCCGCAACCAAATCCTCAAAATCTGACAATGAGGGAACAATATGTGCATACGAGATTTGCTCAACAAAAAGGACAAAAAAGTTTATACCGTCCAATCGCAAAAAACCATTAAAGATGCTATCCGTCTGATGAATGAGAAGCGGATTGGCGCACTAATCGTTGTAAACGATTCAAATGAATTAACAGGCATTATAACCGAAAGAGACATACTGACAAATATAGAAGCTCTTTCCCTGTCTGATCAGGTCAGTACAATTATGACGTCTTCAAAGAAACTCATTATTGTGTACGAAGACGATTCACTGGAATATGCAATGAATATCTTCACAAACAACAAGATCCGTCATCTGCCTGTATTTCACAATAAATCATTTACAGGAATAATTTCTATCGGAGATGCAGTAAAAGGCATTCTTTCTGAGCAGCAGAGCGAAAACAAATTGCTTCATGATTACATAACGGGGACTTATCCGGTCTGCAGCTGATTTTTCCGGTTGCTAATTTAAATAGCCGGAAATGACTTATATTATTATTGCATACCTGGGCAATAATAAATTAACAAAAAAACAAATGGGAGAAGTGGACAAATATGGCAAGTATAGATTCAATTGTAAAAGAGGCAGTAAGTAAAAACGGGAAAGAACGGGACAAGCTCCTGCCGGTACTGCAGGACATTGTAAAAACCCAGCATTACCTTTCCGAAAGTATTATGAAAACAGTAGCAAAGCACTTCAATATTTCTTCAGCAGAAGTATATGGTGTTGCCACTTTTTATTCATTCATCGATGTCTCCCGGCAGGGTGAAAATGTAATAAGGATCTGCAAAACAATATCATGCGACCTGAAAGGGAAGGCTGGGATAATCAAGGCAATAGAAAACAAACTGCGGATCAGACTCGGGGAAACAACTCCGGACCAGAAATTTACTTTTCTGAGTACAAACTGTATAGGATGGTGTCATAAATCTCCTGCCATGCTTATCAATGATAAGGTATATACAGATCTGACACCTGAAAGCGCCATACAGGCGCTTGAGCAGTGGATGTAGGAGGAAAGAATGGAAAACACAAATATTGATAAAATCAAAAAAAGCAAAAAAAGGGTCGATCTTATCTTTCAGGATTTTGACCTTAACAGCGCATTCAAACAGCTTTCAGCAATGGATGCAGATAAAATTATTTCCAGTATTATTGATTCAGGTCTGCGCGGACGAGGCGGAGCCGGTTTCCCGACAGGCTTAAAATGGAAATATGTGAAAGAAAAAAAGGAAAAGATAAAATATGTAATCTGCAATGCTGATGAAGGCGAACCGGGAACGTTCAAGGACAGGGAAATCCTCCAGAACCAGGCAGGAAAAGTATTTTTCGGTATGACAGCCTGTGCAAAAGCTACAGGGTCAGACAAAGGTTATATCTATCTGAGAGGAGAATACAATTATCTGCTTCCGCATCTGGAAAAATACCTGAAAGATTTTAATGATACTCTGAAAAAAGAAAAAATCAATTTCTCAATAGAAATCCGTTCAGGCAGCGGCGCCTATGTCTGCGGGGAAGAGACTTCACTTATTGAGTCAATGGAAGGAAAACGGGGTGAAGCACGAAACAAACCTCCCTATCCTACCGATGAAGGATTCCTCGGTAAACCGACAGTAATAAACAATGTGGAAACTTTTGTTTATGCGTCAATAATCCTCACGTTAGGGAAAAAAGACTTCCTTGCAATGGGAACTTCTTCATCACGCGGGGCAAAGGTATTCTGTGTTTCAGGAGATACTCCTGTTCCCGGAATTTACGAACTTGAGCTGGGCATGAAGCTGTCGGAATTTGTAGATTTATTCGGGGACGGAGACACAAAAGCTGTACAGGTTGGCGGATCTTCCGGACATTGTGTCCCAAGAAAGAACTTTGATGATACAATACTTGGTTTTGAAGGTATTCCGACCGGCGGGTCAATGATGCTCTTTAATTCCAAAAGATCCATGTATAATGTTCTTCATAATTATCTGGAGTTTTTTGAAGAGGAATCATGCGGACAATGCACTCCATGCCGTGTAGGCTGCCAGCAGTTGCTGAAAGGCATAGAGGCTATCAAAAAGGGCGAAAAAACTTCCGCTTATCTCGGCAGACTGCAGACACTTGCAGAAACAATGAGAATAAGCGCCAAATGCGGTCTGGGTCAGTCCGTACCGAATCCGTTTATATCAATTACCAGCCATTTCGGCGAAGAAATTACATATTAAAAGGAAGCAGTTATGAAAGAAATTACAATTACCATGGATGGTGATAAATATAAAGTTCCTGAAGGGATTTCAATCCTTGAGGCTGCAAAGAAAAATAAAATAAAAATTCCTACACTCTGCAATCATGACGACTTGTGTCTTGCAGGAAACTGCAGGGTCTGCCTTGTAGAAATAAAGGGCAGCCGTCTGCTTCAGGCGGCCTGCGCAACTCCGGTTGCTGAAGGCATGGAAATCTATACAAATTCCGGATTGGTCAGAAAAACCAGAAAGGTCATTATTTCCCTGCTGATGTCAGAACACAATGCAGACTGTCTGCATTGTTATAAAAACGGCAAGTGCGAGCTTCAGAGTCTCGCGATTGAATGGGGAATAGAAACGACACCGTACATCCCTCTGGGCATTGATGAAACAGTTGACATCTCTTCTCCTGCCATAAAAAAGGACAACAGTAAATGCATACGCTGCCAGCGCTGTGTACGCACCTGCGAAGAGCTTCAGGGTGTCAATGCTCTGGCCGTGACAAATAAAGGCGGGAAAATGCAGATTTCCACATTTATGGATAAACCGCTTCATTTTGTCGTCTGCACAAACTGCGGCCAGTGTGTTAACAGATGTCCGACAGGCGCTCTTACTGAAAGGAATTATATAGAAAATGTATGGAATGCGCTTGACGATCCAACCAAACATGTTGTAGTTCAGACTGCTCCGGCAGTCAGGATCGCCCTGGGAGAAGATCTCGGTTATCCCCCCGGGGAACGTCTGACCGGTAAAATGGTTGCAGTACTGAGACGTCTTGGATTTGACCGCGTTTTTGATACCAACTTTACCGCTGACCTTACAATTATGGAAGAAGGAACGGAACTTCTGCACAGGCTAAAAGCAGTATTGAAAGATAAAAAACCGGCAACCCTGCCACAGCTTTCATCCTGTTCTCCCGGCTGGATAAAATATATAGAGCATGAATATCCCGAACTTCTTGACAACCTTTCCTCATGTAAATCTCCCCAGCAGATGTTCGGCGCGCTTGCGAAAACCTATTATGCAGAAATCGCAGGAGTTGATCCCGCAAAAATCATTGTTGTTTCAGTAATGCCCTGTACAGCCAAGAAATTCGAAGCCCAGCGCCCCGAAATGATGGATTCCGGATTCCAGGATGTCGATTATGTCCTGACCACGCGAGAGCTTGCCAGAATGGTCAAACAGGCCGGTATTGAATTCACCGAACTTGAAGATGAAAAATGCGACAGTCTTCTCGGAACCCATACAGGAGCAGCTGTAATTTTCGGAGCAACCGGCGGGGTAATGGAGGCCGCCCTGCGCACGGCATATGAACTGGTAACAGGCCGCGAGGTTCCGTTTGATCATCTCGATATTATGCCGGTAAGAGGAATGGAAGGAGTCAAGGAGGCAAGCATAACAATCAAGGATTGCCTCCCTGAATGGAAATTCCTTGAAAATGCAGATCTTAAAGTCGCTGTAGCCCACGGATTGGCCAATGCCAGGATCCTTATGGATGCTGTAAAGGCAAAAAAAGCAGATTACCATTTTATTGAAATAATGGCCTGCCCGGGGGGCTGCCTTGGCGGAGGAGGTCAGCCGATTCCGACAACAATGAAAATCAGGAAAGAAAGAATGAATGCCATTTATGAAGAGGATGCCGGTTTGTCTTTGAGAAAATCTCATGAGAATCCGGAAGTACAGGAGATTTACAGGAAATTTTTAACTGCTCCATGCAGCGAGAAATCGCATCATCTGCTTCATACAAAATATACAGCCAGAGAAAAATGGTAAAACTGTAATCAGCTTTACGGCAGCTTTCCTGATTATAATGCCAGGGCATTTTAAGAGGAAGGCTGCCTTTTTATTTTTTTCTTTCGGGTTTGCAGGCCAACTGGTCCGGAGCTGGAGTGGCTGTGTTTTTTATTATTTCAAGAACTTTATCTGCATCGAACGGTTTTTCCAGTATGCCGACAGCACCGTTCTCAATCGCAAAATTCAGAAGCTCCTGTACACTGTAACCAGTCATCAGCACAAAACGGCAGTACGGGATATTTTTTTTAATTTCCAGAAAAAAATCCACACCATTTTTCCCGGGAAGTTTTACATCAATAAATGCAAGATCAAATTTTTTTTGCTCAAACAGAGCAGCTGCATCTTCCCCGGAAAATGCAACTTCTGTATCATGCCCGTTAATTTTTAAAATATCTGCCATCGTTTCGGCAAAATCACGGCTATCATCAATTACAAGTATCTTCACCTTGAGCCTCTTGCTGAAAATTTATGAGTCAATTCTTTAATTTTACAGATATTAAAAATAATTTTAGCTGGTTTTTCTATATTTTTGCTTATCCGGAATCTGATCCTTTGTGCATCATCTCCAACAAAAATAATATTAACACATCAATCTGCATTCGTAAACGTCGATTACTGCAAACATTGTAAAATTAACTGAAATTTTACATATGAGAACTGTACTGGAAACTTAATATAAAAAATAATATACTGGGCAGATGAAAATCGGCGAAATGAATATTCTGAAAGTCAAAAAAAGAACCGGCGGTCTTTATATTCTTGGAAACGGCAGTACTGTTGAGGTCCAGGCGTCAGAATTCAAAAACATCCTTGCCGTTGGAGAAAAATCAGAAGTCTTTGTGATTAATGACCGGCAGGCTTCTGCCCGTAAACCTTATGCCCTGGTTGGTGATTTTGCAGTTCTGAAAGTCAAACTGGTCCGCGATTTCGGTGTTTTCCTTGACTGGGGAATATCAAAAGATCTTTTCCTGCCGAACCGGAATATCCGGAAAAAGGTAAACGAAGGTGATCTGGTGCCGGTTTATCTGCTCCCGGATTTCGAAGAAAGCGGCGTTATTGCAACAACATACATTAATGATTTTTTTAATTTTGACACCAGTGAACTTGAACAAAACCAGAAAGTCAGTCTTCAGGTATATGAAAAAACCGATCTTGGATATAATGTGTATATAAACAACAGATACACAGGAATAATCTATTTTAACGAGATATTTTTAAAAATAAGAATAGGCGATAAATATTCCGGCTATATTAAAAAAATCCGTTCTGACGGAGCTGTAGATGCAGCGCTTCAGATGCAGGGATATAAATCGGTAATAGATCAAAATGAACATCTTGTTATTGACTGCCTCGAAAAAAACGGCGGTTTTCTTCCGCTGCATGATAAAAGCAGTCCTCAGGAAATTTACGAACGGCTTCAGATGAGTAAAAAAAACTTTAAGAAAGCGGCAGGTTCATTATATAAAAAAGGAATCATTATAATTTCATCTGACGGAATAACAAAAATTGATCAGCTGAAAGGTAAAAAAGACTTCCTAAGTGAATGATTTTCCATTATACTGCAAATCCGATGGAAAAAGATACAAGGCACAGAAAATGCATAACTGCTGTAAATACAGGCCTGACTTCCAATATAGTACTTGCACTTGGAAAATCAGTTATTGGTGTTTTAGGCAGAAGCCAGGCCCTTCTGGCCGACGGTATCAATTCCACATCTGATGTTGTCTATTTTATCATTGTGCGGATATATATGTCCCTGGCAAACAAGCCGCCGGACGAAGAACATCCAATGGGGCACCGTCAGCTTGAAAGCATCTCCGCAATCGTTGTCGGGGCATTCGTTTTAACAACTGCTGTTGCCATTTTCTGGGATTCGGCAAACAAGGTATACGAGTTTATTGCAAACCCGGAAGAGTTTGCTTCAGCATCTCTACTTGCACTCTTTACAGCATTGGCTACAATTGTAATAAAAATAATTCTGTTTCTATATACCCTGAAAACCGGCACCGGCTGTGACAGCCCTGCAATACTGGCGATTGCTCATGATCACAGAAACGACATTTTTTCCGCATCAGCTGCCGCCCTCGGCATTTTTCTTGGACGATTCGGATTATTATGGGTCGACCCGCTGGCCGGCGCTGCTGTTGCCCTGATCATTCTGAAAACCGGCATCTCGATAATAAAGGAATCCGCAGACACGCTGATGACCGTCACTCCCGGGAAAAACCTTGCAAACGAAATTGATGAAATCGTTCTTTCGGTAGAAGGCGTTAAGGGCATTGAAGAAAAAAGCTACCACCGTTACGGACCATATATGATTTTAAACCTGACTATTAATGTTGACGGATTCATTACAGTTGACGCGGGCGACTGCATTGCTACAAATGTTGAAGAAGCGCTGGATAAACGATTTGAGCTTATCAGACATATTCATATACATTATCATCCGGTTCCTGAAAAAAAATAAAAAGGCTGCCCGGAACGGACAACCTTTTTATTTTCATCAGCACGAAGGAGTGATAACGGAAGAAGCTCCTCTCTCTGTTCTTTTTCCCCGGAAAGCCGGGAGAAATCCTGCCAGATCAGAAATGCCGTCTGCATTTGGTGAAAACAATTTAACGGGTGAATCAAGCACAACAACCGGGGGCAGAGTATCTATAAAAAAGTCATCTGTTTCGGCAATCCTTAATGCTCCGTTATTATAATTTACCGGAAGCCGGGCAAAATATGTACCATCCGCCACTCTGACTCCTGAATTATCAGAACCTTTGAAAATGAATTTATCAGGAATTTTTCCGTTACCGGATTTATCATATATTTTACTGCCTGTAAATTTGTTTATTACAGAAAACTGCCAGTGATCCACTCCCTCGGACACCGTAGCACTAATCCTGACATCAAGCTCATCATTAGCGCCATCGCCGTTGGGAGAAATATACCGTTTTGACGGTTCGGCAATTAATACCCTCTCGCCTCCTGTATCAGGGAAAAAGAGTATTTTTCACTGGCACAACTGTTTCCTGCATTATCAGTTGCGCTTAACTGATATTGATATTCTCCATCAGCGGAAACTGCACCGGTGCCTGAGTCTTTCCCATCCCATTCATACATATAGTCAGGACTGTCTTTATATTTCTGAGTGAGAATTTCTTTTCCGTTTTTATAAATACTTCCTGTCCAGGCTGCCTGTTCACTTACATTTATATGGATTACAGGTAATTTGTCCAGATGTCCGTCATTATCCGGTTAAAATTTGTTATTCGGAAGTATAACCCTTGCAGAAGGAGCAGTATTAACAGAAACAGGATATACATCTTTTCGGTTTTCATATTTCTTCCTGAAACAGCAGTATGCCACTACCTGAAAACCAGAAAATTCCATCATATTATTTTTGGATATGATTGATTCAGACAACAATCGGATTAGGAAGTTACAGCATAATGGATAAAATTTCCTTAACGCAAATCCGGGATATCTGTCGATAATCAGGGTATGGCAGCCCTTATTTCCTTTTTTGTCATTCTGTTTATTTCGCTTACAATAGTCAGGATTGCTACTGTCATGCTGAAGATGACAGGTCTTTCGGAAGACATTGCCCGTTTCCAGGCAAGAAGCGCGTTTACCGGAACAGGTTTTACAACCAGAGAATCTGAATCAATAATCAGCCATCCTGTCCGGCGCAGAATAATCCAGAATCTGATGCTGACCGGAAATATCGGTATCGTAACATTCATTTCATCTCTGCTGCTTGCCTTTATGACGGGAGAAAACAATCAGGACCTGCTGATCCGGTTTCTTGTCCTTTTGTGCGGAGCACTGTTTCTGTTTCTTGTATCCAGAACCAGACCATTTAACTGGATAATGAGTAAAATAATCGAAGGTTTTCTTAAGAAAAGGACTCATCTGTATACAAAAGATTATGACAGCCTGCTTTTTCTTTCCGGTGAATTTGAAGTAATTAAAATCCAGGTTTCCCCGGACACCTGGCTGAGTGACAGAATGCTGAGTGACCTGAAACTCTCTGATGAAGGGATACTTGTCATCGGCATACAGAGAACGGACGGTTATTATATCGGATCGCCGCGCGGTGATACGGTTGTCTACAGCAGTGATGAACTGATCCTTTACGGAAGAGAAAGAATACTGAGGGAAATCGGCTCCAGACCTGCCGGAACTGAAGGAGATCATCTTCATCTGGAGAATGTCAATACTGCCATGGAAAGCGAAGGCCGTCTCCCTCATGAAAAAAAAGCAAGAAAGAATATTTTCAAGTCTATTTTTAAAAGGAAATTATTATTTTTTTCTGAATCCCATTCTTTTTGAT
>CAZKOK010000059.1:0-1810 GCA_964554355.1 uncultured Spirochaetia bacterium
AGGCATATTGCATATTCCAGCTTCGCATTATGATCTATTGAAAAGAGAAGGACGAATTCACCCCCCGGAGGACGAACAGGATTGAAGGGCTGTTTGCTGAATATAATGGAATAGAGACATGGTGCCGGTTTATTTGCAGGTTTTTCGGGGATATGTCTAAAAATTATTTTTTCGGGAAACAAAGCTGTGAATAAGCCTGTCGAGGAAACTGGTATGTCTGGAAAAGTAAGCCGTCCATGCAAATACCAGCACTGCCCAGTCCTCACATTAAATGAAAACGGTTATTGCCGGGAACACCGGAATCCGGCAAAGCCTTTAGGGTATGATAATGGCAGGTGATTTTTCCAATTCCAGACATAGAACCGGACCATAAAAAGTATGAACTGACTCCTTTGCTTCGCTCCATGCCTTTTATTTTACAGAGGGTGCTTATGGATGTGAAAAATAAAAAATAAAATCCGCAAATATGCAAAGAACAGATAAATAAACTTCTGTTCAAATACAATTATACTTCTAAAATATCCTGTTTTCATTTATCATTTGATGTATGACAGATAATATTCAGCCGAATAATCCTCTGCATGGAATTACTCTTGAAAGAATGCTTACCGAACTTGTTGACTTTTACGGATGGGGCGACCTGTCGGAATTAATCAGGATCAGATGCTTTGCAAAAAATCCGAGTATCAAATCAAGCCTGAAATTTTTACGGCGTACACAATGGGCCAGAAACAAGGTCGAGGAATTATATCTGTATATGATAAGCGAAATGGAAAATATCCGGTCCCGGGAAAATGAATAAAGGGAGATTCCCATGGCTGTAGAAAAGGGCAGCTGGTTCTTTGATGACTTTAAAAGAATTCCCGACTGGAAAGAACTAGTTTCGGATCTGATTGCTTGCAGATGGCAGAGACCTTTTTATTTCATTTTTCAGGGTTTTAATACATAAATACTGGCTGTACCTGCTTTCTGTTGCAGTAATGAAATTTAATTTATACAGGAAAGCCATAAGTTCGGAAAATAACGGAAACAGTATGCTGCTTCCCTACAAGAATGTGGTAAGGATCCGTATACTGATTTTCATTCTGGTCCCTCTTGCCATGATCAGAGCGGGGAAAATTGTTCTGACAGTGGTTCTGTTTTTCTTTTATTTCCCTGTTGAAAAAACAATCACCCTGTATCGCAGCAGGGAAAATAAATTTCTGTCTGGTATCCCTGAGAATACCTGCAGAATTTCATTGTTGAAAATATCATCAATCCTTAAAGAAACCTTCTTCAGAATTTTCCCTGCAGATGCGTATACCCCCGGCTGGACCGGAATCAATAACTATATGAATTGTTTTTCTTAATAGCCGAAAACCAGGGCTTTGAAGAAGGGCGGGTCAATTCATAAATCCGGAATAAACAGTTAATTACCATCGTCCGGTCTCCCGGAACCTTCAATTCCATTATTTTCAAAATAAAACGAGACTCCGCCCATAATTGTAAAGGTCTCCATTCTGAGGTCATTGACTGTTGACAGATCAAATGCTGTTCATGTCAATCAAGGCGGTGGTGCAGAAAAAACCGGATTCGCTATTCGCTTATCATATGTTTTGGTGTAATAACAGGCATACTTTCAGCAGTATTTCAGCCTTTAATAGCGCCGCTGGTAAGGCCTGATACGATATATTTCTGGCATGCTATGTAAAAAATTATTGCGGGAATCATTGCCAGTGTCAGGAAAGCGAGAATCAGGTTCCAGTCTGCAGCGTACTCGCCTATGAAATCCATAACCCCGAGTGGAAGAGTGAATTTCTTCTGTGTATTC